>JAPLUV010000024.1 GCA_026397395.1 candidate division SR1 bacterium
TATAGGACCTGCCTACCGGCAGGCAGGCTCGAACCTAATTGTTAGATTCGTTCTCTTTGTGAGAGATAGATACATTATCGACTCATCAATTTTATGGTGGGTGATATAGGACCTGCCTACCGGCAGGCAGGCTCGAACCTAATTGTTAGATTCGTTCTCTTTGTGAGAGATAGATACATTATCGACTCATCAATTTTATGGTGGGTGATATAGGACTCGAACCTATGACCCCCTGCTTGTAAGGCAGATGCTCTAACCAACTGAGCTAATCACCCATTAATTATTCGGTCCCACGGGGAATCCAATGCGAAGTATAGTCCCGCTTTAGCGGGGAACCCCCAATTACATAGATATATTAACCGTTAGATCGTATAGTTTTTAATCGGTCCCACGGGGAATCCAATGCGAAGCGAAGTCCAGCGAAGCTGGGGAACCCCAATGTTCTACATTGATATATTAACCGTTAGATCGTATAATTTTAATCGGTCCCACGGGGAATCGAACCCCGATTGGAGGATTGAAAGTCCTCTGTCCTAACCGTTAGACGATGAGACCACACCTAGAACTTAGAATTTAGTCGGGAGAACTTAGTTTTAGGGAGTCTTTTTATTCTTAATCTAAGGTCTAAGGACTGCTATCTAAAGTCTATAAATTCGGAATGGAAGGGACTCGAACCCTCGACCTTCCGCGTGACAGGCGGACGTTCTAACCAGCTGAACTACCACTCCATAAGGAGTTTATTTTTTATTTAATTTTTTATGGAGCCGACTATCGGAATTGAACCGATAACCTATCGCTTACAAGGCGATTGCTCTACCAGTTGAGCTAAGTCGGCACAAAACAAGACCAGGCTTGTTTGTTACTTTTTCTTTGCAGTAAATAAGCGAGCAACTCTTGCTTTCTTTCTTGCCGCAGTTTTTTTCTTCAAGACACCAACCTTAGCACACTTATCAACATATTTATATATTTTGTTGAGATCTTCTTGTGTAACGGTTTCTCCTTTGGTAACATTCTTGAGAAATTTTTTGATCGCCATTTTCATTCTGAGTTTAAATTCAGTGTTCCTCTTGTTGAGTACGATCGATCTTTTCATCGCTTTCTTAGCTGACTTGATGATTGGCATTTGTGTGTATTGAGTAAGTTAAAAATAATAATTTTGATCTCCGAGGGAGGGACTCGAACCCACGACCCAGTGATTAACAGTCACTTGCTCTACCAACTGAGCTACCTCGGATCGTATATAAATGGAAATAACTGAGCCTGTATAGTTATTCGCAGATGATTTTCAATATATTTTTGGTTGCGGGGGATGGAGTCGAACCACCTACCTGTCCGGTTCACCGGACCGAGATACCGGGTAAAGAATGCCGATACTCTAAATGTATACTAATAATTTGGTTGCGGGGGATGGAGTCGAACCACCTACCTTCGGGTTATGAGCCCGACGAGATACCGTTTCTCTACCCCGCAATGTCAGGGTATATATTTTATCTGTTTTTTATTCCTTGGATAACCACTTATTCGCTAACTCCACATTTTCATATTGATCGAGTCAAACTCATCTACCTAGCCGGTTTTGACCGGCTCGAGATACCGTTTCTCTACCCCGCAATGTCAGGGTATATTATCTTGGGACGCTAGGACTCGAACCTAGATAAACGGAGTCAGAGTCCGTTGTCCTACCATTAGACGACATCCCATTATGTGGGAACAATGATAAGCAGTGAATTTACCGGGGACAGGGATCGAACCTGCACACCTCACGGCACTTGGTTCTAAGCCAAGCATGTCTACCATTCCATCACCCCGGCAGGTGTCTTTATGATTGTAAACATACCTTACTTACGGCATCCCGACTAGTCGGGACATGTTTACCATTCTATCACCGCAGCTGGTGTATTACAATCATTGATTCATAAATTTTTCTGTATAACTTCTACTTTTTCATTTCTTTAATTTTATTTCGATATGTATGGCCTCTTTGATTGTTGTATATTCTTTAACACAAAGAAGCTTTACTGGCAAATGTTTTTTAGTCGTTCTATCTTCTCAATTTTGATGTTCATGTAATCTATTCTCAATATTTCTTGTACTTCCTATATAATACTGACCATTATTCATTTCTAAAACATAAACAAATCACTTCATGATATACCATTAATAGATAAGATAAGTCACGGCATCCCGACTAGTCGGGACATGTCTACCATTCCATTTTACGCGCCTTTTTGGCGTGCACCCCGGCTGAGCGATAATGTTGTTTTCTTGGGGAACTAGGATTCGAACCTAGACTGACGGAGTCAAAGTCCGCTGTCCTACCATTAGACGATTCCCCAACCTAATGTGATTTTTTAATTTTCATAAAATAAAATAATCCTGACTTGCCAGGAAGTTGTCTACTATATATATATTTACTTTCCTATTGCAAGAGAAAATTACCCTATTGTAGCTTCGAATTCTCACCAAAACGTACACCAGTAAAAATACAACGAAAAAAAGCAAAACCACAGAAAGGATTCAGCTTTTTCTCTACGTATATAATAAGAAAGAAAGTTGTTATTGTGTTTTTTCCAAAGTTTCCAAAGGTTGTGTAGCAGCTGGAGCAGGAGTAGTTGGTGCAACAGGAGTTGTCGCCTCAATATCTGCTTTAACATCTTTCACTCCTTCTACTGCTTGATTAACAGTGGATGTAGTAACTTCTACTGCTTTAGCAGTAACCGTGTTGGCAGTATCTACAGCTTTTGTAGCAACAGTGGTGGCTGTATCTACGGCTTTATTTGCTGCTGACCACATTTTATCCACAAAATTTCCTGCTGTAGCCGCTGGTGTAGCTGGCGTTGTTGGAGCAGTTGTGAGTGGTTGTCCTGTAATAGGATCTGGTTTACCAAGAAGTTTAGCAAAAAATCTAGTAAGAGATTTTACTATACGATCCAAAGTTCACTCTGTAGGAACTGCTGGAGCAGCAGAAACAGGAGCAGCTGATGTAGCGACTAGATTTGGATTCACTCATGTTGGAATTCATTCTGGGATTTTTACGTCTGGTGTCATTTGGATTGATAAAGTGGTAAAATGATGAAATGATAAAGTGTATATTTGGATACAGCATTCGAATGAAAGTTTTTATCATTTTATCGCGAACGCAGTGAGCTTTTATCAATTTATCATCATATAATAAGTATACCCGCAAATTCGTATTTTGCAACAAAACAAAGAAAAAACACAGATTACAACGACATAAAGACTTGCTTTTTACGAAAAATAGGTTAAATATGGGGTATATTTACCATATCGACGGCAAACATGAATGAATTAATATATAAAGATACCGGGAGCCTGCCTGCCGGTAGGCAGGAAAGGATAGATACATGGCTTGTGAAGCAGTTTCCTTATACAAGGAGCTTTTTTCATCATATTATCACCAGAGCTGGTATTTTGGTCAATGAAAAGCCCGTAAAAAAGTCTTATCAGCTCAAAAACGATGATAAAGTGAAGGTAGACGATCTCCAGAGGTATCTCGGAAGTGAAATCTTGGAAGAAACGCCAAAGATAGATATCCCTATTATTTTGGAGAAAGATGATTATCTCGTCATCAATAAACCCAAATGAGTCCTTTCTCATCCCAAAAATCTCCGAGAACTCAGCGAACCATCCGTCGTAGGATTTCTCTATCATAGATACAAAGAGTTACCATCAGTCGGAAATTTTATTAGAGCGTGATTGTTACATAGATTAGATAAAGAAACAGACGGACTCATGATTATTGCAAAGACAGAAAAATGACTCGCCCATTTCAAAAACCTCTTCGACGAAAAGACCCTCGCAGAAGAACATGCAGACAAAGAAAAAGTTCAGTTAAAAAAATTTTATAGAGCAACAAGTCATCTCACACTTGAAGGAGAAAAATTTTTGGATGATATCAAAGAATTCCCATTCACTATCAGCGAACCCGTCATCGCAAAAGTTCCTTTTACTATGGCAAAACTCGGCATTACTAAAATCTTACACATAAAAAAGTCTGATCAAACCGTCGCGTTGGAGTTGGAAATTTTGACGGGCAGAACGCATCAAATACGTTATCACCTGTCTCATCACGGATTGCCAATTATCTGAGATTATTTATATGGGAAAGATGAATGAGTGTCTATGCAACTCACGGCATATAAGTTAATGTTTCAAGATCCCGATGGAGAAATGCAGACAATAGAAATTTTAAAATAAAGGAAAATCCGGCTAGCGGACTTCCTTAGATAAAGAAAGTAAGAACCGGATTTTAGATAAATAAATTAGGATTTATAGTCTGATATCCATCCACGAAACGCCTAATGTAAGAATCAGATATTTTTCCTATTTGTGTTAGAATAGCATTTTCCCAGGAGCACAATTCTTCATTCGAAATAGCTCCGTATGAAGTTAATCCTCCAAGACTAGCATATGAATCAGCTAGTTTTGGTAAAGGCAAACCTATATCTTTGAGATAAGCGAATAAAATTTTCCGATCTGCTTTATAATCTGTCGATGTAAGAGTCGATTCTGGTCCTGTAAAATCAAGATGAGTTTTGAATCCATACATAGGAGTAATATAAGGCTGATCATCAGCCCCACGCAGAGGCGGAAAATGTTTACTAAAGAGAAAGAGAATCATATCTCTATTCTTCTCATTGTAAAGACTCCATTGCAGACTAAACTTTCCAAAGAAGTAGTCTACCTTAATAGATTTTGGATGGAGGTAGTATTCGTAAGCCAGGACACCAAGACCAATCCAAACCGCTTGTAATGCATCTTCTTGGTTCTTTGCAGTTTTGTTCACCACAGAACGACCCAATTCAATCGTCACAGGAAGAATCTTGCTTACAAATTCCTGGGACAAATTAAAATACTTAGCAGTTGATAAATGAATATCAAGAGGGTTGTGAATAGCGTCTTTACATAAAATAAATCTATAAAAAGAAACTATTTCACCATTTTTCCTGTCATAGGCAACAATGTAGCTATATGTCTCGTCAAAGACATCACCATCCATTGTTTTCAAATTGAACATCACTGTGCTAATACGATTCACTTCGAGAATCGTAAATGGAGCAGATTGTTTTTTTACAAAATGAATTTCCAAACCTCGCCATAGTCTAGCTAATGTATGCGGACCCATTTCCGTATTCAAAAGCTTCCTAGCAACTTGTTGCGTAAAATTGTTTTTCATAGGATTCTGTTTTTATAATTATTAATTTTTTGTTTTTTTTAGACTACACTTATATCCATTTGCCAAAAAAAGTCAATTACAAAAAATGCCGCAGATATTGCTATCTACGACACTCTTTGCATAAGAAATATGATTATTTCTTAGTAGTTTTCTTAGCAGCTGGTTTCTTCTCAGCTTTTTCTTCTTTTTCTACTGTCTTCTTAGCAGCTGGTTTCTTTTCAGCTTTCTCTTCTTTTTCTACGACTTTCTTTTCTATTGTCTTCTTGACTACACCATCTTTTTTATCTGGGTTCTTATCAAGTTTTTCTGACATTTGCTTAGCCTTTTCTGTGATCTCTTCTTTAGAAAGTTTTTTAGCGATACCCGCTAATCCCTTTCCTTCAAACTTAGCTGGTTCTTTGATTTCTACATTGCCAGCTGGAGCTGATGCCTTTGGAGCAACAGGAGTAGATGTTGGTTTGGTCTCTGGAGCAGTGTCTCATTCAAGTAATCATTTCATACTCAAACCAATCTTTCTATTTTTAGGATCAAGTAAGATAATTTTTGTCTTAACGATTTGTCCAAGTTTAACTACTTCGTTTGGATTATTGATAGATTTCTGTGATAATTCACTCAAGTGAACCAATCCATTGATATCATCAAATACTCTAACGAATACTCCGTAAGGCACAAATCTGATAACTTCTCCTTCAAGAATATCTCCGATTTTGTGTTCTCTTGGTAAGACTGTCCATGGATCTTCTTTCAATTTCTTACTAGAAAGTGATATCTTTCCATTTTCCAATCCAATAACTTTGACTTTCATTTGTTCTCCAATTCTACCAAGTCTTTCGATGTTGTTAACGTGACCGTAGGTAATTTCAGAGATATGAACCAATCCTTCGACCGTACCACCAATAGTGACGAAAAGTCCGTAAGAAGATAATCCAGAGACAACTCCATCATAAATCTTTCCAACTTCCAAGTCAGCCAAGATAGCTTCTCTCTCTTCCTTCAATGCTTCTCTTTCTGAGAGCACAATTCTCTTTTCTTCTTCATCGATATTGATAATTCTTACCTTCAAATCTTTGCCGATAAGTTCAAGAAGTTTTTCAAAAATAATTTCTTGATCTCCATCCTCTACTCTAGGATAGTGAATAGGAGCCAATTGAGACAATGGGACAAATCACTTGATACCATGCATATCTACAAGCAAACCTCCAAGGTTAGCTTCGGTAGGACAGACAGTAATAATTTCATCTGCTTCAAATTTCTTGATAATAGATTTCCAGATATCGTATTGCAAAAGTTTGGTAATAGAAACGATATAATGTCCATCTTCATGTCTGATATTTGTATTAACGATTTCCAATTCGATTTCTCTTCCTGGCTCTAAGTCATACCCAGATCTTTCAAGTTCTTTCACTTCCTTAGAGAGGATAACTCCTGTAAATGCACCATCAGCACAATCTACAAGGACACCATTTTCAATTCTTTTGAGTACAATTCCTTTTACCTTCTGTCATTCCTTGATGACGGGAATCGTATATTGACTAGTTTTTTCAGTCATTACTAAATAAAACGTTAATAAAATAAAAAATAATCTGAAAGTGTTTCGGCGGATTGCCTAACATCTCAGCGTTTATTATACTTTCACATTTACTTGCTTTGATAACGCATTGTAGGTAGAAAGTTTTTTGGTTTTAAGATACTTGAGCAAAGCTCTTCTTCTTGCAACCTTTTTGAGGAGACTTCTCTTGGCATCAGCATCATACTTGTTAGCAGCTAGATGTCCTTGAAGTGTTGTAATTTCATCAGTCAATAGACCAATCTGTACCTCGATAGAACCAGTGTCTTTGTCATGTCTTTTGAAAGACGCCTGTTCTTCTGTTGTTGTTTTTTTTGGCATGAAAGTTAGTAAATAAAGAAATAAAAGATCTAAAACAAACAACACCTACAGTAAAGCCAACCGTTCGCACCGAATAGATTCGGTACAGTTCTCACATCCAAAAAAGTCTTTACAGATTTTTTGGTGGTCGAACTGGTATGTCTGCTGCTTAAATTTTGAATAATTCAAATTTAAGAATATTCCAAACAATATAAACTATCTAGAATATTATTAAACTTATCTATCAAAAAGACTCCATCATTCTGCATTATGAATTCTACATTATACATTCGGTTAAGTTACCCCCGACAGGAGTCGAACCTGTGTTTACTCCTTAGGAGAGAGTCGTTCTATCCATCTGAACTACGGGAGCTAAGCAATGGGAAGCAATACTGCTACCAGCTACAACAAAAAATGCTCCCATTAGAGCACAGTATATATATCATTTGGGGGACTAAAATCAAGGGAAAATGCTTTGGAGTAGTAAGCGATAAGTATTTGTTTAGCTAAACAAAGAAAGATTGACTTATACAAGTAAATATGTAATATATATAAAAAAATATATAAAATTATGGTGCTAACACTTACAACAGGAACAAAGAAAAGAAGGTCTGGCTTCTATATCATGGGGGCTATACTATTCTTTTTCATTACCATCATGGCAATAGGAATGCAAATAGAAATTTGTGGTTCAAATATTTGGACCTTCATAATTGCAGTTATTGGATTCACACCAGGATTTATCTGTGAAGTCCTATGCTTACGGGTTTGGTAATTATCTCTTTACGGGCAATACTCTTCTATTCTTTGGATACAGAGCACTCCCGTTTTTTTTATAAAAAAAGATTGCATGCTCTGCAACCTTCTGGAAAAATATGGAACAATTTGATTATGCAAATTCATTAAAGATCTGATACGTAATCAACAAAAACATAAATACCACAGCAGCCACAATGACAATGTTGACAATCAAACCGGTGGCCTTCTTCATTGCATCTTCTTTACCAGATGAAGTAATAAGCAGGAATCCTGCATAGAAAATTGCAGCAACAAGCATGGCACCCAAAACATATCACATAACCGTAGCAACACTCACAATGAGATCTCCTGCCTTACTTGCAAAAGATGGAGACTGAGCAATATAATAGACGTAATCAATTATTTTGATAAGCACTAATGCAATAATAATATTCATGATTCATTTTTTAGCTGTCTTGAGCTTGTCTGATTGATCCATTGCTCACATAATTTTGAATCCAGTAACCACCATCATCACAATAGCAAGAAAGAATCCTAGCACCTTGAAGAACGATAATATTTGTAAGAATAATCCATTCTGGACACGATCAACCAATTGAGTCGTTCCTTGAATATTTGGTAGATTTAATACTGTTCACAAAATTCGGATCACCCCAAAGATAAGGAATGCTCCATACGCAATATACATTAATGAACTGAATGATTTCTTTGGCCCATCGGCATCTTTTGCTTTCATAATGAGATTTACTCCAGCTAAGACAAGGAAGATAAACATTACAACAATAGAAAGATCTCTAATAAGAATCCAAAGTTGTCCTCAGCCCTGATTGACACAAGCTGGATTACCATTGGTAACGGTAGAGACTACGGTACTAGGAAAAAATAAATTTTGAACATTTTGCATAAGCGTAAGATTTCTATCAACACAGAGAGAAAATACCGTCTCTACTCTGCCATAGGCATCAGGTGTCGCATTGGTAAGATAGTTGGCAAAGTTGGTATCAAAAGATGGTGCAGCAGCAAAACTTGTTCCAGAAAAAGCTATTCCCACGAAGGAAATCGTCAATATTCCAAGAACTAATTTTTTCATGCTGAACATACACGAGAGATATATAATCTAAAATTTTCCATCTTCCATTTTCAATTTTCCATTTTTTAGAATCCAGTGCTTCCTCCATATCATCCAAATATTGAGTTAATTATCGCGACAGCAATCTTAATCACAAAATAGAATCCCGTCAGTAACAATACTCAGATAACAATATAGATAAATCTTTTTTTGATTTTGGACATATCTCATTCTCCATGAATAGAGTTAGTCACCATAAGCAATCCGTTATAGATCAGCAAGATAACTGCGACAGACAATCAGATATAAATCATTCGTTGAAGATAAGGATTGATATTATTTCTCAGCCAATCCAAAGTATTTGCAATCTTATATTGTTTCGCATAGGCTCATTGTTGATCAGTGACTCCATCTAGAGCGGTTTGTTGAATTTTGGTATCTGCATTAGCATCTTGCACTACTTTGTCCAAGATAGAAATCGGATCACTTCCATAGGTTCCCCAAGATCACTGTTGAGCAAAACCAAAAGATGATACAAAGAACGTACCCAGGATAAAGAGAGATAAATACAATTTTTTCATCAAAGCTGTGGATGATTAAAACTACAACTCGTTAACTCATAAACTCGTTAACTTTTTAACACAAGCTAAGTATAATCAATTTTATTTATTTTTCAAATATTGGGACAAGATAATAACCTGCATGAAACCTAGTACCAAGAGGCTGATAAAAAGAAAAATAAGTAAAAATTCATCCAGATACCGATATTGTGAGCTAATATGAGAGATTTCATTGGCTTTGACTGCCGAGAGAAAGGAAGCAAAAAATGGTTGTAAATCACCCGTATTGATAACGTTCAAAAAAGTTCCTGACGTTTGCTGAGCAATAGTTTGTAATAAGGGAATATTTAGCGAGGTAACAATCGGCTGCTGATATTGATCATACCCGATTAAATAATCAGTCTGTCAAATAGCCAAGACTCGAACTGCTATATGTTGTTTTTGTAATAAAGAAAAAATATCTGCTGGATCATATCCCTTGTTGTTATCGCCATCGGTGATGAGGAGCACCATTCACGGTTGGTCTGCTGACAGACGATGAATATTCGCGGCGCCCAAGACTAACGCGTCGCCAAGTGCAGTACCGAGAAACTCAGGCGCCGCTGGAAAATCAGCCAAAGACATGGTTTGCAACGATTGTACTATCGCTGGGGTATCGTGAGAAAAGGGAAGAGAAATAAATGGTATTCCAGAAAAGGTAATGAGTGAAACATCATATCCCTGCAAATGATGAACTGCATCAACCAAATAGGATTTCGCTACGGAAAATCTACTTGGAGGAATATCAGTTGCTGCCATAGAAAGCGAAACGTCGAGCATAATTTGTACTGGCGTAGATTTTTGAATCTGCAAAGTTTTACCACTCACGAAGCCAAGATGCAGAGGAAGTAAGATAATACAAACAAGAACCATTCCGACCGAGATGGTAGTCAGCCAATATTTGGTTGGAGAGAGTTTAGTAGAGGGGAGAATAAATTTGGGTTTGAAATTTCTATAACGCAAAAAAATACATAATGCAATGAGCACAAGAGAAATACATATTCACCAGGGATTATATATCATATCTTTGAAACAGAGACCTAAAGTAAATGTTCAAACCTGCCTGCCGGTAGGCTGGTTATTCCGAATTGTTCCAAATTATTCCAAAATAATTTTACAATTTACAAATTTGTGAATTTTATACCAGTCCTCACTTCTCAATTTCACTAATCCTCTCTTTGCTCAATCATCAAATTTTCTGCTCAATGACTTGCTTTTCTTCTGTTGCTTTATTTTCTTTGATTAAAATATCTACAGGGCTTTCTCTTGTATAATTTTCTTGAAACTTTTTCTTGGTATCAAAAAAATTATTTCTAATCATCTTCGCTGCGAAAGGAACAAGAGACAATTCAGATATTTTGAAAAATGCAATCGCTACAAATATCAACAAAATAAATACTGCCAACACGATACCGATCAATTTAGATCATGATTTTGCAAAGCTATTGAAGATGGCCAAAGCCATAGCAATACCAGCAGCCAAGAGAAATAATTGCAGAATAGAAACCGTAATAGGTCATATATTAAAGGTCATACCTGCAAATAATCATTTTCTAATATTTTTGGGATAGACAACTTTCATGAGAGAATCAATGAAAAATAAATACGATTATTTTTTAATTTTTTGATGAGCCAATACAAGCCAATCCTTGCATAAACAAAAAAGTCCTGCCAAAAATAGACAGAACTCTTTTCATGAAATAATGTTTTTACCAGCTTGCAAATTCCTTTGGGTAAATATTCCCTGGGGAAAGAGCAAACTTTTCTTTAAGTATCGAACAAACAATCTTTTTGTTGTTGTTGATCCTCATGTGTCGAGGATAAGGAGAATAAATGGTGCAAACAGAATCAATAGCAACCAAGCCAAAGAGTCTTGCTCCTTTTTCCCTAAAAGGGAATTCTCTATCAGAATAAAAATGGAAGAAGTTTGTCGCCTGAAGATACTCTGATAGCATATCAACAAGCAGCAGACGATCCAAGAGATGGCGAGAGGAAATAAATTCTCTTACATCTTCAGGAAGATCTTCAAGTGACAAAGTATGAAATTGTTCTTTTTTATATCCATTTGCAGATGGATATTGGCCTGTAACAATCAACAGACATAATTTCAACGTTGGTTTCATAAGATATTGGCATTAATAATTTTATATTTCAGAGCTTTAATATACACATTTTCCAACTATTTACAAGTAGAATTTTTGTGGTATAGTCACTACTAAACAACAAATACTGATTTTAGGGCATCAATTATCGTGGGTTCTAGTTGAAAATGAGACAAGGATTGTTATAGAGTAATCCCACAGTGTAAAGTGTAGAGTTAAGAGTTTTGTGAAATTATATAAAGACAGTAAAACTATACACTATAAACTACACACTCCGACATTTATTATTAATAGATAAGAATGGAAAACTTAGTTATTATAGGTTCAGGCCCCGCTGGTCATACAGCAGGAATTTACGCTGCCAGAGCTAATCTGAAGCCATTGATGTTTGAATGATTTATGGCCTGAGGCGTCGCTGCTGGCGGACAATTGACCACAACTACTACTATAGAAAACTTTCCTGGTTTTCCTGATGGCATAGACGGGACTCAGTTAATGATGCAGATGAGACAGCAAAATATAAACTCGTGAACCCGCATCGAGACGAAAACAGTAGACAAAGTAGACTTTCAAAGTCAGCCGTTTAAAATATTCGTGGGGAATGAAATTATAGAAACCAAATCAGTTATTATTGCTACCTGAGCTACAGCAAAACGTATGGGCATGACAGGAGAAAAAGACTTCCGACAGAGAGGAATCTCTGCTTGTGCCATCTGTGATGGCGGATTGCCAATGTTTAGAGATCAGAGAATTATCATCATAGGATGAGGCGATGTTGCTATGGAAGAAGCATTACATCTCACCCATTTTGCTAGTGAAGTTGTTCTTTTGGTAAGGAAAGATGTGTTGAAAGCGTCCAAAGCCATGCAAGACAAAGTAACAAGTAATGCAAAGATAAAAATTATGTACAACACGGAAATCCAAGAAGCAATGGGAGGAAATTTCTTGGAGAAAATCCGTGTGCTCAACAACCAAACAAACGAAACAGCAGAGATCGAATGTAAAGGTTTATTTTATGCCATCGGACACACACCAAATACTGACTTTCTCGACGGACAACTAACATTGGACGAAACGGGCTACATCATAACGACTCCCTGAACGACCAAGACAAATGTTGAATGAGTTTTCGCTGCAGGAGATGTCCAAGATAAGAAATATAGACAAGCAATAACCTCGGCTTGAACGGGTGCAATGGCTGCGCTTGAAGCAGAAAATTATTTATCATCAAAATAATTGACCGTAGGCCTGCCTGCCGGTAGGCAGGGGCGAATATCATTCGCCCGGGCGTTTACTAAACGCCCCTACAAACTTTTTTACATTTAACCTATAAAACAATGGCAGTAGTACACATTGAAAGTACCGAAGAATTTAAGACAGAAGTGTTAGAATTTGACGGCGTATGTATCGTAGATTTCCGAGCTGAATGGTGTGGACCATGTAGAATGCTTGGGCCAATTATGGAAGAATTAGCAGAAGACAATGCTGATAAAAATGCGAAGATTATCAAAGTAAATGTCGACAACAATCCAGAACTTTCACAAACATTTCAAATCTCATCAATTCCTGCAGTATTTGTGATGAAAGGTGGTAAGCCCGTAGAAACTATCGTTGGTGCGAATCCCAAGAGTGTCTATCAAGAAAGGATTGATCAATATCTCGCAGCTGATATGGAAGTAAAAGCGGCAGCATAAATAATTTTTCATAGTGAAAAAGCTGAGTCGAAAATATCGCCAGCTTTTTTCTATTACATACATAATTTCTTACTGACAATGACAGGCTCCTACTCTGTTACAACTAGGCTGAGGAGCTTCCACTTTGGGCTCTTCTTTTGGAATAACCTTTGGTGATGGTTTCTTAGGAACAACTTTCAGTGTGTCAACTGGTTTAGAAACAGAAATAACTGAATCCTTCTTAGGTTGAGCTGAAGTTGTTGTAGTACTATCAGTTTTGTGATGATTAAATAAGTTCTTATTAAAGAATCCAGCTCCCCAATAAAATAGTCCCCAAAGAACGAAGACAGTTAGACTAACAAAGAGTACACGCTTTATATTGCGTTTGGACTTTGTTGAAATTTCTTGCTTCGTCACGGATTTTTTTGGTGGTTGTACTTTTTTGACATATCCATCAACCATCACATTTTTCTGAACAGGTTGTGCAGGAGTGCTTGGACCACCAGGTCCTGTCTTTTTCTTTTTTTTGGATTGTTTACTCATAATGCTATTAGTTTTAATTTGGATTTGGATTTTAATTTTATTTTTTTAGACTCAGACAATACACAAATCCACGAGAAAGTCAAGATTTTAAGAAAAATCCAAGCCAATCCGTGAAAGAGCTCAGGTTTTATATCTAAGTAATATGTAACAGTTCTAATATTTTCTCTTTTATGCTAGACACAGCAACAGTTCACTTCTCCAGATAAGCGTGATGATAAAGTCATTGATTAGAAACAGAATCTGAAGTAAGTATTGAATGAAGAATAACTGGAATATCTGGTTTTTCTTTTTGTAGATAAGAGATAAGAGGGAGAAATGAATCATCAGAACGATAATGAATATCAACAGTACCTAATTCCGTAACCACAACATCAATATCGGCTAATTCCACTGCTTTAAGTGCTGTAGACAAGTCATTTGTCGTAGTTACCAAAAAGTCATTTAAAAAACATCTCGCAAACATCGCCAAAAGATCTTGATTAGTGTCAACAAACAAAACATGTATATCATATGTGTTTTTCTGCTGATTTTGATCGCCAGTACCTTCAGGAGTAAATCTATATTTTCCCATAGTAAAATAAAAAGGGAATAAAACAAAAACAGCATACTCATAAGAGTACAAAAGTCAATTTAAGAAAAACCCAAGCCAATAGGTGAGAAGCTCAGGTTTTTTATTTTAAGACCTTAATAAATTTATTGGATAGTTATATTACTAGCAAAATCTTTCCAAGCGCCATCCATAATCTCGATGACAAAGACTCTACCATCAGACAATTTAGTCTGCAAGAAGGCATTGCTTGGTAAGGTGATATCTTTCTTCGCTGTACATTCAAAAATCTTGACTGTTGGATTAGTAGATAAGTTTGCTTCATCAGCATATTTGATAACATTCGTTTGAGATGAACATTTCAATCCTGCAATAGTGAAATCTGGATTGAACCCTACCCCAGCATAAGAAATATTACTTGAAGGCAAGACAATTGTATATCCTTTGCTACTCGTATAGGTAAGCGCTTTCGCTATGTTGACAGGAAACTGTTTGACAGAAAAATCTAAGCTACTTGGCGTCGTAGATGTATTTGTAGTAGGATTTGTAGTTGGTGTCGTAGCTGTTAAGGCAGGTGTAAAGCTAAGCTTCTGTCATCATACAGACAACGATGGATCCAAGAGAACTTTACACACAGCAGTTCATCCAGCAACTGGTCACATAAGTTGGACATATAATCCATTGAGATCTTTGCCTAAATTTTGAGAGCTAACACTTTGTAAGCTTACAGTTCCATCTGTACATAAGGACATCATTTTGGATACAAGCGTTTCTTTTACATATGATGGATTCATAATAATAACTGCATTTGCTAGATCTTTCACTTCTTGATCAGGCACATCATTGATAAAGTAACCGATGAATGTATTGGTCGAGAACCAAGAATTTACTCACTCTAATTTATAAAATTTATCGCCATTGCTATTGGTGAACGTCGCCTGCGCTGAGCTTGAAAAGGTTTTGACGAGTTTTGTACAGTCTTTGCTTTCATCGCTTGTTGTACAGGTGAAATAAGAAAGAGAAATTGCCTGATTATTACTTGTACGGATGACCTTGATTTCATTGCCCTCGCCTTTGTTTTGGAGTGTATACCTATTACCAAAATTATATGGCAAATACACACCAGCAGGAGCAATATAGCTTCCTTCTTGTGTCATGGTATTGGCTACAGCGCCTGTCGCTATCGCTCATGAGCCACTTGCCGACGTTACTTCTACAATGAATAGACCATTTGATTGCTTTTGGACAATTCATTGAATCAAGACAAGTCCAGCATAACTATTGAGGTCTACGGTACTACTTTTGAGCCCAACAACACTGGCATCAGCTAAAGTAAGTGTATGAGTATAGGCTACATAATCACCATTTTGCAAAATAGTTCCAGAAAGGGAAACACTTTGCCCTATACTAAAGCTAGAAGATTGTCCTGTTGTAGGAGTTCCAGAAAACCAACCACCAATATTGCCAAGATTTTTGAACAACAAGAAAGCAAACAAAAACGTGATAATAATAATCAATACGAGCAACCAAACTGATACACCATTTTTTTTCTGTGTGGGAGCTTTGTAAGGAGTATTGTATTGAAGGTTTTCATGTATCATATCCATTGATTTAAAGAAAAAGAGATAAAAGAGAATAATCATTATATGGTAATGCGTTGTAATGCATCGTAATGTATAGTTATGTATTGTAAACGATACATTACTCCAGCTAAAGCTGGAACATTACTATCCATTACTTCCGCCAAAGCGGAAACACTACTATTTTAATATCATTTTCCCAGAGCTTTGCAACATGAGAAACCATATTATATATCATTTTGGGTATTTTGGTTAGTATTCAGATCTCCAAAGCCCTCTTTCCTTGTCAAAAATGAGCTTCTGGAATATAATTAACGTAGAACTTAGATGGGAGAAATTAGACATTAGACTTTAAAACTTCTTCTACTTACTACTTACTACTTTATACTTTATACTAACAAGATGCCCGTTACTCAAGCAGTCGCTACACCATCAGCATTTCAAACATTTTTGGATAGTGCATTCGTAACCTATTCACTCAAAATTATCGGAGCAGTTATTGCTATCGTGATTTTGCTGATGATTTCCAAAGTTATCGCGAATATTATCCAGAGGAAAATATTGAAATGAGCAGCACCAGAAGATAAACATATTGATAAAGTGGGAAAATTGATTCACGATATCACCTTCTACATTCTTGTTATCTTCTCTTTCTTCGTAGGATTTGAAATGGTAGGATTTGATGTCTGACTTATTCTCGGAGGTATTTCTTTCGGAGTCTGACTTGCATTCAAAGAAATATTGTGAAACATGGTTGCAGGAATAATGATCCTCTACACCAAAGAATTTAGACTTGGCGATATTATAGAAATCAATGCTGACCAAGTGTATTTCGGAAGAATTGAAGAGATTGAAATTAGATACACCATCATCAGAACACTCGATCTCAGACAGGTCGTGATACCAAATACCACCATGATTAGTAGCACCGTCAAAACATTTAGTGCCGAACCAATGATTAAACTAACCGTCAGCGTTTGCTGAGGCTATGATGCAGATACCAGTAAATGTGTAGAAGTCATGAAAGCAGCAGTCAACGAGTGTGATTTCGTCAAAAATAAAGAAACGATGAAAGTATTTCTTTCTGCATTTTTAGCTTCCAGCATAGAATATAAAGCTATCTTTGATTTTGATCCAAATTGTGGCATCTTACAGGAGATTGCTATTGGAATGGCAACACAGAAGATCGGTAATGCATTCAATCAAAATAAAATTAGCATGCCATTTGACACGACAACGATCAATTTCGATTCACCAAAGACCAAAGAAGCCATACAAGCAAATATTTCTGCATAATTTTATTTAGATAAAAGATATGATAAACAAGATTACACCAGAAATAATCAAAAATCTGACCCAAAATCGGGGAAGTATTCTTGGCAAAGCAGCTCTTGCTATTGGCGTTTTTCTTGTAATCTACTTCATTAGTAATTATATTGTACAAAGAGTAAGAAAAAGAATCATCGACAATTCATTACAGACAGAATGATACACAGAAAAAATTGCAAAACTTTCTGGCAATATTGTACGAGTATTTTTCCTTGTATTCAATATCCTTGCAGTCTTTCAAATCATAGGCTTCGATACAGCTTTAATTATGTGAGGAATTTCACTTAGTATTGGATTTGCTATGCAAACGACGATAGAAAACATGGTCGCCGGCGTCATGTTTATTACTAATAAAAAAATTAAATTATGAGACTTTGTCGAATTTCTTGGCTCCATAAATACGAAATGAACCATAGAAGAAATTAATATCAAGTATACCATCATCAGAAGCTTCGACAAAAGAAGATTAATCATTCCAAATAGCATCATGGCCAGCACGCCCATCAAGACATTCAAAACTGAGCCACTCATGAGAGGCGAATTTACAATCAAAGTACCTCGTCATGTTGATATCGAACAAGTAAAACAATTACTCAACGACGCCATCAACGCAAATAAATATGTAGTACAAAAAGAATATACCAACACGATCATCACAGGATTTGATAGCTTTGGAATTGGGCTAAAATCATTTTTCTATTCTAGTCCAGCCAAAAAATCTCCGGCCATCATCGCCAGAGACATCAAACCTATTGTCTTGGAAGCATTTAAAAAATATGGAATCAGTATTCCATTCAATCATATGACTATTACCACCTAACAGAATGTACAAATATTTTTCGAATTATTCCCAATTACCGAAACAATTTTAAAATTTTAAAATTCAAAAATTATTTGGGAATAATTTGGAGTAATTCGGTATAATTTGGAATAATTTATTCTCCACTAATCTCCTTAATCTGATCTCTAATCACGGCCGCCTTCTCAAATTCTCGGAGCTTGATTGCCTCGTCCAACTGCCCTTTCAAGTCTTTCAAAATTATTTCTTTTTCTACTTTGGTCATTCTCTTTAATTTTTTCACTTTACCTCTGGTCAGACTAGAGAATCCTTGGGCTAAATTCTCATCCGTTTTTACCGTTTCCAAATCTTTGACATTGGACGTCGCAGATGATGGAGTAATCTTATTCTTCTTATTATAGGTTTCTTGAATGCGTCTGCGACGATAGGTCTCTCGTAATGATTTTACAATAGATTCAGTGAAATGATCTGCATACAAGATCACTTCTCCCTTAGGATTTCTTGATGCACGTCAAATGATTTGAATAAGTGAAGTCGTAGAACGAAGAAATCACTCCTTATCTGCATCTAAAATTGCAAGCAAAGTAACTTCAGGAAGATCAATCCCCTCTCTCAATAAATTTACTCCGACAATAATATCTATCGTACCAGTTTTTAATTTTTTAATAATCTCCCAGCGATCCATCGTAGCGATTTCGCTGTGTAAATAGAACGCCTTGTATCATTTACTGACGAGAAAATTAGTCACTTCTTCAGATGATTTTTTGGTTAAGGTCAAAATAAGTGCTCTGCCGCCATCCTTGATATGAGAATCCAACTTTGCCAAAAGATGCTCAAGAAATCATGAACCTTCAGGAGTTTCTATCTGGAGCGCTTTGTTGTCTATTTGAGTGAAATCTTTGAGATTGGGATACATAGATAATGAGAAATATAAACGTGGTGCAAATGTATCGTTTTGAGAAAATTTTACAAGCTAAGATTAAGATAAATCAGGCATATCTATAAATTGACTTATAGAGTAAATTATATATAATTATATTATAAGTTTTATATACACTGGTTATATGAACCAACTAAGACATATTCCCACTATATGATTCTCTGGACTTCACAGATCCGGAAAGTGAACCGAGATTGATCTTCTCCTAAATTTTTTCATCGAAAACTGATATAATCCTTTTGTACGCAAATGACATGGAACAAGAGAGTGAATAGGAAAAGAAGAACGAGATCCAAACAGCGAACGATGGCAAATTAATTCTCCTAAGCTCAAAAATAGAACAACACCAAACTTCGATAAATTACGAATGGAAGCAGCAGAAAGATTACAAACAGAACTAAATACTTCCTACAATGCACTGCAAATTGCTCCTGTAGCAAAGCCTGTAATTCTCCTTGATAGGACATTAATATCTCGATATCTTACAGAGAAACAATTTGATGATAAGTTTAATTTTGATAGAACACTTCATTTTAACCCAACTCGCGACAGCGAAATAATTGGGATCCAAAAGACGATTATTCCAGATCTTATTTTCGTGTTCGAATGCAACCTAGATACATTAAAAAATAGATTTACTCCAGAAGAACTGATGACAGAAAAAGGAAAATTTAGACGAAATAATATTGAACGCACATTCGATTTATTTCAGAGTATTATACATAATATTCCTAAACCGATTGAAAACAGAGTTCGCATCATAGATGGCAACAGAAATCGCTATGAAGTCCATGATGAAGTCATAGAAATTATCAAGAGAGACCTTCCTACCTATTTTGAAAAATAATACAATCTCACAATCTCCAATAAATCTCCAAATCTCCCTCAAAAAAGTTTGACTCCATTACACGAATAGATATAGTGAAAACAACATATTCTTATATAGTATGGTGCAAGTATTTTTTGTTTTTGTATAAATGGGCTTTTTAGACGTTAATCCTATACCATGCAAACAGAATTTGAAGCAAAAGTATTAGAAATTAATATTGATGAAGTGGTCTGAAAGCTGAACACACTCTGAGCTGAAAAGATCTGAGAAAAATTTCAAAAAAGACTGGTCTACGATTTCAATCCCAAGAAAGAAAATTCTTGGATAAGATTAAGGGATGATGGAAAAAAAACTACATTAACAATCAAAGAAATAAACAATGATCTGATAGACGGAACAGAAGAATTGGAAGTAAAAGTTGAAGATTTTGAAAAAACCAATCTTATTTTGGAAAAGTTATGATATATATCCAAATCATATCAAGAAAACAAACGTATTAGTTATAAGCTAGACGGCATTGAAATAGAAATCGATAGTTGGCCTTTAATCCCTCCCTATATTGAAATAGAAGCTAAAAGCCTAACTGAAGTAGAGGACATGATTAAAAAATTATGATTTGATCTATCTCAATCAACATCAATAAATACCATTAAAGTGTATAGAAAATATTGAATAGAATTAGAAGCAATCAAAGAATTAAAATTTGATGAATTGACATAAAAAACAAAGCTTCGTATAATTTCAGAATATAAGATAACTTTAACATACTATTCCTCCGTGAATGAACATCTGTACATCTTCCACAAAAAAAATACGAAAAAAAACCTGAATTTTTTCTTTGTTTGGATTCCTCGTCTGAGTACTTTTTCCTATCCTCGTACAGGCAGACTTCAACCAGAATTTAAAAGATATGAATATTGATGTGGCTGCTACGCAAACTAAGAAATCAGTTTCTCGTTACGAATTAGCCAAGCTCTTAAACGCCAGTGAATGTAAAGATTGTATTTTACCAAAACAAGATATGATCGATACCTATAAGATAACATTTCGAGATACCTTTACCAAACAGCCAGGAAATTATTTTTCTGATATCGGATACTTATGATGAATATACAATCAGCAGAATTATTATTACTGTGTCGCTTATGTAGGCGATAACGAATATATGAATGGATATCCAGCCAGTACAAGTCCCATCTGTGCAGGTAAATTTTGTGGAGCACAAAATACGACGAAAGCCGAATTCTTACAAGTGGTGATAAATTTATTGGCAAAATATATTTATCCAAACATACAAATTGATTGGAAACAAGCTCAGAATCGAGTAACTAAGCTCAAGCCAGACAGCTACGAAAGCAGAACACTTACGACCGATGATAAGCAAATCATTCTCGACAATAGTAAAAGTTGTAAGGAAACAAATTGTTATCTCACAGAAGCAAAGCAAGTAGCTACCTATTTAAAATATTGTATGTTTAATCTTGCCATCTGTGGCATGCAACCATTAGGAAATATCAAACAAGGCGCGTGGCCAGTAGCCGAGCTCAATCTCCTCAATAGTCAAAATATCATTACCCGAGATGCATCACAACGAAAAGACATTGGTACCAGCGTCGATGGACAAACAGTAATAGATATTCTGGAAAAAGTAAACGGGAAAATTCAATGTCAGATGAATAATGATTACGATTGTGATGGTTTAGACAATCCTCAAGATAGTTGTCCAAATGCCTATAATCCTTCTCAGACCGATACGGATCACGATGGGATTGGCGATGTCTGTGATGATGATATTGATGGAGATGGAATAAAAAATCCCGTCGGCATTGTAGATGATCATGGAAGGATAAATAGTAGATTACGAACAGGCTCGATGGACAATTGTTTATTTATTCCCAATGCGAATCAGATTGATAGTAATGGCAATTATATAGGCGATGCCTGCGATACTGCGCTGAGTCAAAATGCACTGGGCATATATATTACAACCAAAGAAATAGCAAGCAGTGCTCCCGTAACCGTAACCTTTGATGCGATTACGCAGGGCAAAGTAGATAGAGTGCTTCGAAATTTTGGTGATGGAAATAGCGTTGTCTGACAACAAGTAAGCTATACCTTTAGTGAGCCAGGTATCTATCGTGTACAAGCAGTAGCAGAAAATACAAGCCAGCAAGCGAGCGCACAATTAGTCATCAAGGTTTGAGGGATAAGCGAAATGCAATCTGCGCTCCAAGCTAAAGCCAATAAACTAGGTAGTTACAACGCTGGAGAATTTAGTCTGCAAAGCTCTACACTCGGCAATGCTGACAGCATAGAATGGATTATTGATAAAGCAACGCCGATAAAAAAAACCATTACAGAAAATCTCTCAACAATTCTCAACAAAACTGGCACTCATACCATCTTACTCAAAGCATATAGCAACAATCAATTATTAGCAGTGAGTATGTTCAATATTGGCGTAGGAGAATTTCCATGAGCAATGTTTAAGGCAGATATGCTCAATCCAGAGCTTAATCAAGAAGTGACATTTCAGACAACAACCTTCGCCATCAAACCGGCAGATATTTCTTACATCTATCGAGATTTTGGCGATGGAACAACAACACAAAACAGATCACTGAGTACAACACATACCTTTAGCACAGCAGGCAAGAAGGCAGCAATCCAAAAAATTATGCTCATCAACGGAACAACATTGACCAATATGATTACCTTGTTTGTAGTAGATAAAAGTCTCTTACGTTCATATGCATTGATGCTAACGCCTAGCAAATTAAGTGCAAGTATTGGAGAAAAAATCTCATTCACTAGTTACAAAGTTGGAGATTCCCGAGAGAACATTCAATGATATATGATGAAATACAATGATGAGAAAAGCCAGAATCTAAGCTGAACGATACCACTGCCACTTACTACAAACTATAGTTACACAAACAATGGGAATGCATCTCCATCTATAAGTGCATTTCTCAATCAATGTACCTATGTACAAGCACAAGCAACAATACATATTCAAGGAATTGATGCTTGCCTCCAAGCAAAAATTAACGGGACAGTAAACAAAGTATTCAAATGTGACTTGGATAAAGATGGTATTCCTGATATGTGTGATGACGATATCGATGGTGATGGCAAACCCAATCTTATCTGACTACTAAAATATGAAAACAAAGATTGTTCATTTACTAATGATAATATAAATTTAGATCTTCTCAACGAGCACTTCAAGAGTGTATGTACACTTGATAACGCACCATTTAGCGCGAACCAAGATCAGCTAGATTTGAATGGAGACGGAATCGGAGACGCGGATACAAGATTTACCGGAACACAAACTACCACAGATACAGATACTGACGGAGACGGCGTTTTGGATACCCAAGATCTCTGCCCCCTCATCAACGGTATGTGAGCTACCAACGGCTGTCCAGAAGTAGGAAATTGTGCACCAAATGATCCAGCAACTATCCAAGCTACCTGTAATCAATGTCCCTGCCAATATACCGACTTCGTCGCTGACTTAGCAAATGGAGATCAAGTACAAGCCATCCTTCGAGATAAACAAAAAACCATCATCTACAATTATTCTCAACCTTGGATTATTAATTTCTAATCATTTTACCATAAATAAACCATAAGTCAGATACTCACAAAGGTGTCGACATTAATCTACCAACAAGAAAAGAAGTCCGAGTAGGCTAATGGAAAGCAAAACATGAAACAAGAAATCCCCAGATATTGCCTAATGGCGACGAGGGGTTTTTGGTTACTTTTTGACCCGGAAGCAAAAAGTGACACCCCGTAGGGCCCCCGCCGGGAGGCACCAGTAAAACAGCATGGTAAAAGTAAGTCTCCAAAAAGCTTCCACCAGGAAAAACAAAAAAATAAGAATTAAAAAAACAATCCAATTGGATTGCCTCTTTTTGTGTATATTTTTTACTAAGATCTATTCAGCTACAGGAGCTACTGGTTCTTCTATTACGATAGGAGCTTCCCCTATTATTGGCGTTTCTACTGGAGTTGATTCCTCTACTACAATATTAGAAATAGCGCCTACAGGACAGTTATCAATTGCTTCCTGCACGGTAGCTTTTTCTTCATCAGTGCTAACTTGTTTGATTGCTTTTGCTTTACCATCAGTATCTAGCACAAAAAAATCTGGATGCGTACTAAAGCAAAGCCCACAAGCAATACATAAATCTTGGTCTACTTGTACCATTAGTATACTTTATAAATAGATAAAATATTAATTATCAACTTCTTCTATATCATGATGATGTTCGTGATGCTCATGATGTGAAGCAACATGTTCTTCTTCAAAAAGTCATTTGATAGATTGTTTATTGTGAATATCTCTGATTGCTTCTTCATCGACTACATTGACAATCTTTGTCTTGCTTCCATTTTCTTTGGCATGCTTGATAACAGACAACAAAGTCAAAATAAGTCCCAACAAAAGGAATATTTGGATAAAGTAATACCCAAAGTTAGTTACTTTAATTGTTTGTGTAGACGTACCAATAACATTTATAGTATCGCTAATACTCAGAAACGAGGTAGCGATAAGAAACAAAAATCCAAAGTTTACCAATGCATCATTTTCTTTGAATCAGAAATATCCTATAACAAAATTTTTGAATTTGAAGCTAATATTCCACGCTACCAAGACAGCCAAACATACAGCTACAATAAGCAGTGTTTTGAAAAGATGGATATTAAAAAGTCGTACAGAATGAGACGCCGCGTTAAAAGGAGAAATCCTAATAATAGGCAAAAACACCATACAGATAATCAGCAAGAAAAGGTACAAAACAAATACTTTTTGTTGTTTAGTAAATCTTGTAAACTTTTGAAGCAATCTTTTGATCTCTTCGGAAAGATGATGTTTTCTCATGAGAACGATTAGAGAAGAAATAAAATACTTATAGGTATGTAATCATTTTGGCTAATCTTGCAACCAAAGATTTACAACTGATATCCAGCAGAAGATGGTTGTTGTACGGCTGGCGTAGTATTATAATACATATTTCCATTATACTGATTATTAAGCTGACTTTTTTGGAGAACATTTCCAAGCTTAAAGACTGAATTAAGAAGCTCTCAGGCCTTACCAAAAATATTTTTGGGAGAATAGACTGTATAATCAGGAACATTCATCCATCTCAGAACTGTAGGTACGAGCAAAAGGAGCACAACCGTTAAGATGACTCCAATAAGCATAAATCTAATACTACTCCATCACTTTTTTTTATTTTCATCCTTAGCTCCAGAAAAAATGAAGAAAAAAATAGCACGAATAAACGTATAAAGACATCAGACAAATACTGCCAATACTACACAAGCCAATACTGTCAGAACGACATTTTGAAAATCAGCATTACTATAAATAGCAGACATATACGTTAGACAAGAAGTAAAAATTATTTCTTTTCTTCTTTCTTAGTCGTAGCTGTTCTTGTTCTTTCTACAAAACATGTTTTGAAAAATTCATCTTTGGTTTGTTGAAAAAGAAGTTTTGCAACTCTTTCTGAAAGTTTAGCTCCTTTGGACATTCGTTCCTTGATAGCAGGAACATTTACTTCCAAAATATGCTTCATAGGATCATAATGACCCAATACTTCCTTGTATCCCGCCTTAACTGGTTTGGTATGTTCAGTCAAAACCACTCTATAAAAGGGAAGTTTTGTTCTTCCGTGTCTAGATAATCTGATAGCTAACATTGATCAAAAAATTAATAAGGTAAAAATTACTTAAGTTTTTTTTTAGAAACATGTACTGTTCTTTTCTTATCCTTTTTGCAGTACTTTTGCAATTCCAATTTACCTGTTGTAGCTTTGTTGATGTTGGTATGATAGCCAGTCACGCCACATTCTTTACATTGCATAGCAACAGTAATTCTTCATGTTTTTTTCTTAGCAGCCATTGCACCAAAATAATAGATTAAAAGATATAATTATGATAATTGACGGCATTATACTTGGCTCCAAGGAGACTGAACCACGTAGTCCTACGTGGCGGGCTCTTGACCTCGCCCCTATAATTCATCTTGAGCACATTATTGTATACTTGGCTCCAAGGAGACTCGAACTCCTGACCTCGCCCTTATGAGAGGCGCGCTCTAACCACCTGAGCTACAGAGCCAAAGATCGGTGAGGGCGGGATTCGAACCCGCGGTTCCTGTTACGGAACGACTCGTTAGCAGTGAGCTGACTTCGACCACTCATCCACCTCACCTCTTTATCCTAATACAAAAAAATGAGAACGAGGATGTATATACGTAATTGATGTTGAATTTCAAGCACAAAACACTACCTTACTCACAAATAGGAACAACTTTGAGACTTTTGAACATTTTAACATTTTAACGTTTTGTATGGCAAACGAAATTGGACCAAGCATAGATGGGGTAGAAGCTGGCGGATGAGTCAGAGAAGATGTAAATAAAGTCACTGAAGAAGCAGTAAGACGCGTGCAAGATAATCAGAAAAAAGCAAAACAAGCCCAGCAACAGATTCAGCAAGACAAGCAAAATAATGCTAAATTTGCACATTTTCTGACATTTCTCCTCAAAACTATAAAAAATGAAAAACTCATTACTTCACTGTACGAAGTATTTTTCAAAACCAAACATCCCAAGACAGAAATAACTTATTTGAGAAAAAATATCAATACCATAGTGATTGTAGGCATGTTTGCTCCATTTTTTCCGACAGAGATAGAAGAATTGGGACTAAAGTCGTTTTTTGACACTATACTAAGTGCAGAAAGCAAGCCAAATATCACAGAATATTTAGCATATCTCAAACAACTTTCCAAGACCTATCACGATAATGTTCCCATGGACAAAACAGCGTTTATTAAGTTTCTAACTGAGCTGTTGATGGAATTTGATCTCGTAAATAGAGAAGCAATGACAGAGGATCAAACCGAGGAACTTCAGAGATGATTACAGAAAGAATTGTACGGGAAATAAAGTCCAAAAGCAGATATACAAGACAAAACACAAACAAAACAACAAAACAGACATCTGTCAACCTGTTTTTTTTGTTTATCACGTATTTTTTGGTAAATACGGCCTGTTCGGGTATAATAAAGTGTACAAAAACTTTAGTAATTTATCTATTTCGATAGTATCATGAGTCCAGAAAATCAAGGAAGAGAACTACCAATAGAGAACAAAAAGGACCTTACAGATAAGGGAATGATTATCGAATCATTAAGCGATAATCCCAAGGTTACCTCAGAAAATGATTTTGATATCGCTTATAATAAGTGACTCAAACAAAAAGGGGTAGGTCTCTATGATTCCAACATAAGTATCGTAAATGACGGTAATCAATTTCTTATTGGACCAAAAGATGGCACAAGCTTCAAAGAATATATCAGAGTAGATAATATCAACCTGCTCAAAGGATTTATCCGTTATACGACAGATCACTACTATAGAGATTTATTTACTAGCGTACACAATAATTTCAACCTAGATATTTCTAGTAGAACAGTTACTAAAGAACTCAGCCCAGGAATCAAAACAACCCAAGAAGTTCTTACCGTAGTATTCAAAGAAGAATTAGACCAACTCAAGGAAGCTATCTCTTTCCAACAAGTCATAGATGGCTGTAAGGCACTAACCACTTGAGGAACAATCACTTTGCCAAATGGGACTAAAGAATATTATGCACAAGGACAATATCAAGAGCTCCGCGATCTTATCAATACATCTAAGCCAAAAGCTGATGATATCATTTTCAAAAACAATCTGGAAATCTTCAAGAGAATTACTGACGAACAAAAGGAAAAAGTAATACTTATTGAAAGACAAGCCAGAGAAACAAGAAACGACAAAAATACACAGAACAATGCAGACATGCTCCATACATGGAAACAATCATTAGATACTATCAACGCAGAATATACACAGATCAAAAGATATATCACTGATCCAACTATGATGAATAAACCATTTGATCCTAGTCTTTATGGAACAGATATTGCTGTATATTCATCTGAAGATATTAGGAAATTACAGAAATTTCTCTGAGCACAAGATATCGAAACCAATAAGATCGATGAAGCAATGTTTAATGCTGCGTTACTTAAACTAGATACAGCTGATAGACAGGAATTTAGAGTATATCTCAACGAAGTAATTGCTGGTAGAAAAGATCCTAGTAAAGATAAATATATCCCAAAAAATAAAGATAAATTTGATGAAATAGTTCGCCAATATCCAGCACTTACAGGATACATTAATTTTTACGTAGATAAAAGTAAATTTAGACCAGACGTACAAAACAATCTTGTCAATCCAAGCACTAATGGACCAAGCCAAGAAGTAATGAATACCATACAAAATGATCCTCACTATGCAGATTGGAAAGAAGCATTAGCTAAAGGTGGAATCGCAGGATTAGCATGATATGGATTAGACAAAACGAATATGACCAAAGAACAAAAGCAAATGCGATGAGGAGTTGGACAGCTTGCCATGACTGGCGCTGCAATTTATGTAGGGTGGAAGATGCTTTCTAGCGCATTTAATCTTATTACATGAGCGCACAAAGGTAAAGAGAAATTAGCAGAAAGAAAAAAAGATCGACAATGGATACTTGGCCCAGCGGCTATCGTCTTTGGATTGCAAGCAGCTACGGGTGAATGAGTAGCTGGCATCCTTCATGGAGGAAAAGGAACAGACCGATTGGCAAATATCTTTGGAGGCAGCAAAGATAAGACTCCTAATCAAGAGAAAAAGACGCAAGAATTCCAAACAAAATATGGAGAAAATATGGTGGGAAGCATGTCCATATTTAGTGAGATGAACTATGGTCAACTCAAAAAAGTACTTGAAATGAAAGATGGCAAGATGAAACTTAAGCCAGAATCACGCAAAGCTTTCTTAGAAAAATTTGGAACAGGAAATACCAATAGCGCAGAACAAAATCCTGCTGGTTACAAATTTCTTAATGATGTGGTAGGAGCAAATGACGATAATGGACTTATTGATCTTTCCCTCAAAGCCACAGGAACTACACGAGATGAAATCCAAAAAGATGACAACGCAAACATATGAATGAAAGAAAAATATGCTAAAGTTTCAGTTAAACTAGCAAGTATATCTGCCTTTTTGGAAGAAAAATGATACAGTAGAATCAATCCTGATAGAATGGATAAATTGGAAGAATATCTCAGCAATCCTGATGCAACAGACAAAGATTTGGATAAACTAGAAAAAGATTATACCGATATGTTTATCAAAGGAGATATCAAAAACGAAACAGGAGATCCTACCCTTGAAGACAAGATCAAAGCAATTGCAGGTACAGATAAACAAAAAGAAGATGCATTGATGATCTGATTAAATAAGTTCTATCAATATATGCCTAATGCAACCAAAAAAATAGAAATTATTGGCAACTGACCAGAGCTGATTTTCAAGACATATGACAAGGAAACCAAAATCAATATAAACAATAAAGAGTTGATTGGTTTTAGTCCAAAAGGATTCGATAGTTACTTCGAACTTTTCAAAGCAGCAAGTTTAACTAACTATATCAAAAAAGTATGTAAAGATAAAACAGCTATCTCAGCAGATCCATTCACAATTTCCAAACCAGGTGCTGATATCGAGTTTGATGATGCTAAAGTATTTTCAACTAAATTTGATACAGAGATCATAAGTGGAGGTCGAGGATGAGCATTAAGCAATGTATCTCCTACATTAGAGAAGTACAAACAAGATTACTGCGATTATCTAAATAATACAACACCTAAGTTCTGGAAAGAAGCTGTCATAGTATAAAATAAATTTCCATTGCAACTCGCTCAAGGACTGTTATAATAGTGTTAAAGTGATAAAGTGTCGAAATGATAAATTGTACGACTTTATCATTTTATCATTTTATCATTTTAACTGATTGAATGCTAGATTACTTAGACATTAAAGAGAGCAAAATTTTAATAGTAGGCAATCGATCCTACAAGAATCTCTGAGATGAGCTTATCCTTTTGTGAACAATCAAAGTATTACTCAAAGAACGAAAACATATTCTGATTGTCTCCTACGATCCGACTCGACTACAACATTTTCTCTCCCAATTCATAGACACCTCACACATCACGTTTTTGACAGAGATCCCCAAATGACCAAGATCATTACGAACATATATCAAAACAAAAAAGCGAAAAGAGCGAAAGCTCCGAAAAAAAGCCGATGCTATCATTATCGGATGATGAGAAATTTTGACAGAAGAAAATAAAAATGCCTATCGATATCGACTGGTCTCCATACTCCCCTGTTTGTTCAAAAAGATCTCAATATATCTCATGGGATGAATTCAAGTTCCAAAAAAATCAATAAATAAATATCTTTTCAAGGTATTATTAAACAAAACTAAAAAAATATTCGCAAGAGATTTTGAATCGGTAAACGAACTAAAAGAAGTAGGTTTTGAAAATGCCGAATTTTTTATGGATACGGCTTTTTTCTCTTATGACCGAAGGAAAATTGAAAATGGAAAACCTCGCCTACCGGCAGGCAGGTTGAAAATGGAAGATAAGAAATACATCATCGTTAATATAAATAAAAATGGTGAAAAATTTTTTGATAAAATATTTGCCGACGTTCAAGACTACATCCAGCAAGGATATGAGATCTATTTCGTACCCGTAAGTATTGGAGCAAACAAAGAATATTCAGATATTTTTTATTATCACGAGTTGAAATATAGACTCAAACAAGATGCGACAAGCTTAAAGCTTTTGAAACGAGAAGCCGATTTCAAACACTTCGCAGAAAAAGTAGCCAATGCAGAAATAGTGATTAGCACAAGATTACACTTATTTCTGATCGCAAGTTTTTTGAATGTAAAAACCAAAGTCTATCCCTATCAGAAGAAAATTTTAAAAATGCAAAAAGTAATTGGAAACCTATAATACAAACAAGTAGCAATGACAAACCACACACGTTGGTTTCAGCTGGAAGACCATACAACGACTAAGCAAACCCAAAGGCCGAACCAACATGGCGGATGGTGAGCCTGCCTGCCGGTAGGCAGGGCCTAGACTTTTTTGCCTACTTTTTTTGGCAATGAAAAAAAGTAGGTCCAAGCGAAGCGTCCCGCCAAAAAGCGACCGAACAAGGTGAGGAAGTCCAGCTCAGCTGGATAAGTCCTACGGAAACAACCAAAGAAAGAAAGAAGACAACCGGGCAATAGCAAAAAATAACACCCCGTAGGGCCTCCGCCAGGAAGCAAAGAATTAGATTTTACAAAAAGTTCATTTTATAATTGCCCAGATAATTTTCCATCTCGGTCTTCATTTACCAAACAACAAAACTTTCAATCACAATCGCCCAGACTGTCACCAGATACCAAGCAAAGCAAATTTAATTTTATCGGTCCATGAGGCATATTTTTTCACAAAAATTCTTCTATGTTTTGCCTTTCTATACGCGGCATATTCATTGCCCACTCGCGCTTGTTGAAGTGTATCTTTATCGCTTTCCATATGATAATTATGGAGATCACGCAAAACAATAATAGGAATGCCTGCCGATGAAATGCCACGCGTAAAATCTAAATCTTCAGCAACAAAATCTAATCTTTCATCAAACAGATGTTCCTTAAAAAGATAGGCGGGTGCTAATAATGAATTTCAGGAAAACATCTGGACATTAATTCGTTCCTTATCTCACATCTTCGCAGCCTCTGGTCTACTCATCCAATAATTAAAATGTGAGAAACCATAATTCTGGACCTGACCAGTCTTTCTATACATTAGAGTTGGACAGAGGACGAAATCTTTTCAGATATGTTTCCTGTGTATATCTCGAAACTGGAAATATTTCTCTAAATAATCATTATCAAACAGATTATCGTCATCTAAGAGAAGAATAAATTCTCCCTTAGCGGCCTTAATACCATAATTTCTAAGCTGACTTGCATTACCACCTATTTTGGGATCATTAGCATCACGTTTGGAACGAAAGATGGAATTCAAATTACTAATAAACGATATTCTAGCATCCTTACTTACAAATTCCCCTATTTCAGTCAAATGTTTGTCCACCACAAAAATCGCCTCAAAGTCCTTGAATGTTTGACTCTGCAAACAGTCAATGATAATACTAAGCTTCATAGGCTAGAAGGACAAATAAAACAGCTACCTTTTATCGATTCTCCCCAATCTTTCAACTTGTTTTTTTCCAGCAAACCAATAAATATATTACAATAAAACCATTCCTAATTCCTAATAGTCGGAGACCCTAATTCTTCATTCCTGCCTACCGCAGGCAGGCGTGGTTTATTTAAAAAGTGAACATATGGCAAAATTTATAAAGATATTTCTCATACTTATCGTACTGTATCATGTCTTGATTACCGTCATCCAATACGGTATTTTTGGTGGAGCACATCCGAATCTGCCAGCCATACTCAGAGATGGAATACGATTCGTGTTTGTGGTCTGTATAATTATTTTTTATACGAAAGAGTTTGGATCGTATCTCAAAAAACGGAAACGACCTTGGATCTGCCTTATCGTCTTGGCTGCTTTCTCGGTTGGCGTATCGTATCTCAAAGGAAAAGGGATTTCTGACATGCTTATCGGGATCAAATACGGATTTCTCTACCTCCCTATCTTCTTATCGGCTACCTTTCTCTGACATATTCGAAATAATAAGGAAAAGAACTTAAAACATACAACATACAACATGCAACATTTTTTAAAGCGAGTAAAATATTTCTTGATCACAACACTAATTGTCTGATTTATTCGACAAATAACCAAATTCATCCGACCAAATCGATTTATGACAATAGGATACGGACCATTCCAAGATTTCGTCTTTGGAGCTAAGCCACCAATCTATTATTTAACAGGGTTTCACGGCACTTCTAGACGACAATGAATTTTCTCATGACCGAATAATTATGGTTATTTCATCATCGCATTCTTACCAGCAATCATCGTTTTGTGTAAAGTAAAACGACAATGAATCAAGCTCCGAATGAGCAATAAACAAGCTATACGAAATACACTTTTTATCGCATTACGAATCGCAGCGATCATAGCTACACTTTCCAGAACTGCTGCTATTGGCTGAATTATCGGGCTTGCGATAATGAACTTCCAATGGATAAAAAAACATAAAAAAATTGCCCGATGACTTGGCGTGATTGTGCTTTTATGAATTTTAGGATTGAGTGCATTGAAATGAGCGTCTACGCTTGGTCATATCCAAGCTAAGTTTGGTAGCATCAAATACGTCTTACAAAGCCCAAGCGGTTATGGTCTAGGCACGTCGTGACCAGCAGTTCACCACAACGGAACCATTCTGCCAGAAAATTATTTCATTCAACTCATCTTAGATATTGGAACAATTTGATTTATTCTTCGAGCATTACTTATTCGACAAATACAACAAATTTGCAACAAAATAAAAAGATATACTGAAGACAAACAAACTCTGATCTACCAACTACGAATGGCTTTGACTATCGGTTGGCTGGCCTTGCTCATTATGTGATTATTCCTTCATGTCTTTGAAGATAGCATGGTTAACTATATTTTCTTTATCTTGCGAGGATTGATGAGTGGATGGTTGTTTGCGGAAGTAAAAAGAGAAGTTTAAAAATTTTTGAATCAGATAATAAAATCTAAACCATCAACATTTATTTTTAATTGCACAAAAGAATGAAAATTGCTATAACAAATTTATGTAGTATATGAGATTTTGCAAAACACAGAAATTATCAAGATTCCATGAATTTTTTGAAAGAGGAGAATATTGAATACATTGATTTTTGCAGTTGAGAAGCAACTATTGAAGGGATGGTAAAAAAATTTAATCAATCACTTGATTCTGATGCTGATCTGATTTGGGTCATTAGTGGTGGATTATCCTGTATCAAAACATTAGACAAAATTGACCGGGAAAAGGTAGTTTCTAGCAACAAAAAGTTTTATGGGTTAAGTGATTTTACTCATTTCTCTACAAGAGCAGTGTCTTTAGGACTCACCTGCTATTATGGACAAGGTCTAGCAAAAATAAAACAATATTTTCCTACAATTGATGATCGTAAATTTATCGTAAATTTTTTAAAGACAGGCAACCCAAATTCGAGTAAGGCAAAATCCTTTTCGACATCAATCGAAGATTTAAATATAGATAAAACAAGGATAGTAGGATGACATATGCTTTTGTTTACATTTATACAAAGCCAAGTTAATATCGATTTAAAAGATAGACATTTATTCTTAGAATATCATTCTAGTGCCATTGGTGAAGATTTAGAAGAATTGGAATATTACTTGGATCAAGTCCTTTATATTATAAAAAACAATCTTCCCAAGGGATTCATTTTATGAAGAAGTGAATTAAAAAATCTTGATGAAACAGAAATAAATATAGATGAAATTAATAATTTTCTCGTTTCTAAGTTATCAACGTATAATCTACCAATCTATTATATAGATCACTTTAACAATGTTATAACTTTTTGCTAAATTTGGGAAATGGCTTTACCTTTAGACAACCAGCAATCTCTTATATCCATTCTTCACAAAATAAAAAAAAGGCGCCTACTCACGCCCTCTTAAACTCTACATTATAAACTCTACACTCCGCCTTCGGCGGGACTATTTATCATATTCTACTTCCAACGATATCTTCTCAGGAACAAGCGCCTTGGGTACAATAATTTGTAAGATATTTTCTGGTGTTAATTTGCTATGAATTTTATCGAAGTAGACCTGTGGAGGTAAATCAATGACTTGCCCAATTTCTCCTCGATAACAATCTTCTCTCAATGGGATACAATTATCTTTGACCTTAATTTTAGTCCTCTTACCAGTGATAACGAGCCTATAGTCTTTGATCTCAAGTTTTAAACTTTTCTTATCCACTCCTCCCAATGGCAAAATAATGACCAATTCTTGTGGTGATTCATAAATGTCGTATGGGATACTTGGAATATCAGTTACTGAATTCATGGGAATATTATTATGGTATAAAATTTTTATAAGCAATTCTGAATTCTACACTATAAATTCTACATTCTTTTAAAGTGGATTTTGATTGGCCTGTGAATCTAGTCAGATAACTCTTGCAATTTCATTTCTTCTCTTTTCTGGTTTTGGAATCCAACGAAGTGTCACTTCACCATCTCCATGACTATCTCATTCTGTCAGAATAATAATATCTCAATTATCAAAGACACTGTAAAGAAATTTATCCTTTCTGATAGAGATAGTTTTGATGCTTGCCGAACTAATAGTAATAACGTCTCTCTTGAAGATTCATCATTGGTCATACATCATTATACAACTTGGGATTACAATAATAAAGTCCAACTTATAATCGATATATTTTCTAATGATGGGGAAAAGAGAAACAAGTACTATAATCAAGATAACGATAAGTATAGCAACAAAATAATCAGAACCAAATCGACTGGTAAAAAGAACCATAATAAGAATCGATATTCCAATCAGGAAAAGTGTAGGCAAAAATGATTTAATCCACCAATATAGTCTACTTCTTCCAAATCACAAAACATTATCAACTCAATATTCTTTTTGATATTCAGCAAATTTAGTTTTTCTAAGCTTAGTATCAAAGTTGGAAAAAATTTTCATGATTGAAACTAAGAGCTAAAACAGAGATTTAAAACATTTGAAAATTAGGATAGATTCTGCTATATACCTTACCAACAATATTATTAAATGGCACTTCATAACTAGATCCTTGATAACAATCCAATCCAAAGCAGCAACGAGAATCAGTAGAAAATTCTCTATTGTCTCCCATTACAAAATATCCTCAGGTATCAATAACAAAATTACTTACACCACATCTTGCTTCTGTTCTTACGTCACCAGAAAGATATTTGGATTCATCTAAAGTCGTGCAATTACTATCCTTACTACAGATAACTACATTGTTATCCTGTAATTTTACCGTCTCACCAGGCAATCCAACAATTCTTTTGATATACGGGATTGTCTTCCCAGGAGGCACAAATACAATAACATCACCTCTGTGTAATTGACCAAATCTAGGCGTAATCTTATCTACTACGATGAAATCACTCTCATGAAAAGTAGGGAACATACTCGCTCCAACCACGGTATAAGGGTTCATAATAAAAAACCTGATAAACAAAACGATTCATCCTACAAATACCAAAAATGATATCATATCAAATAAATCAAAAAACACATGATTAAACCTTTTTCTCCATATCATCATACAAAATAACCAGCTAAATAAATTCTAAACAAACATATATGTCAGTTTTTTATACTACCTAATTTCTACTCAATACTCACTACTAGAAAGGAACATCTTCATCATCTGGCACATCAATGACTGGTCCATCAACGATATGACCTTCTTCTCCTTCATGACCCTTAGGATCCAAGAAGATGAAATTGTCTACAATAATCTCTGTAGAAAATTTGTCATTCCCTTCACTGTCTTGCCATTTTCTTGTTCTCAATCTTCCTTCGATGTAGATTCTCTTTCCCTTAGTAAGATACTTCGTCAATACCTCAGCGCCTTTACCGTAGGCCACACATCTGTGGTATTCAGCATCTTCCAACACATTACCTTCTTTGTTCTTAAACTTCCTATTGGTAGCAACGGTAAAGTTGACTACAGGTGTTCCACTACTTTCAATAGTTTTGACCTGTAAATTGTTCGTTGCTCTCCCAATAATCATCACCTTATTCAAATCCATTGTGCTAACGATTATCGTATAAAAGAGAGATAGATAACATCTATCACATCATATGTATGTAATTTTCGCACAAAATCAATTGATTTTTGGTCTGGATTATATAAACATTATCTCGTCGATAGACATTTTTTTGTTAGGCCCAGATGTACCAAGCTTGCCCAAAACACAAGCGCAGCGAAGTGCTTTTGGAAGCAAGATTGAGCATCCCGCATATGACTGCGGGGATGGTAAGGAAATAAATAAGCCCAGATGATGGAATTGGTAGACATGCTAGACTCAAAATCTGGTGTTCGTAAGGACGTGGGGGTTCAAGTCCCCCTCTGGGTAGTTACAAAACAAAGATCTGAATCCAATTCAGGTTTTTTTATTTATTCTTGTTTTCCTCGCCATCTTCCTTACACTTATCACCAATGTTTTATACTCTGATAATATCAAGATATGAAGATATTTATATTGGTCTTGACCTTCGTGTACAGCATTGGAGGTATTGTCACTTTCTTTTGATTTATCCCTACCATGAAAGATCTACGACATAAGAAACCAAGTGCAAATAGTATGACCTACTGGATTTGGACATTAACCACATTTTTTACTTCACTCTATGGAATATTTGTTTTACAAAATACCATCTTTATCATTGTTATCAATCTCCAATTATTAGCATGCTTAATCGTATTAATCTTGAGACTAAGATTAAACATAAGAAAGAAATAGATATCTATTTTTATAATACTTCTTTACCCAATGAGAAACATAGTTTTAGTATGAGCCGGTGGCACGTGAATGTCTGGAGTAGCATGAATACTCCATGATTTATGATATACCAATATTATTGCTATAGATAGTGTAGAAAGCCAATTAACGCAAAGACTCAGAGACAAGTGAATCAAGACAATTATTGGCCATGGAAAATATAAAGTGCTTCGAGGAGATATTATCATCTATTCCGAAGCAACAAGAGAAAGTGTTGAAGTCCTAGAAGCAAGAGCCGTCATGAAAGCAAAGAAGATGCCGATGATTATTTTGAATTATTTTGAATTTCTCTGAGAAGTATCCAAGAATTTTATCTCAGTCGGGATAACAGGAACCAACGGGAAAAGTAGTACTACTGCCTTAGCAATTGCGACCGCGAAAAAGGTTCTGCCAGATTTTGGTTTGGGAATTCTCTGAGCACTCGTACCAGATTTGGACAACAACAGTTATTACATCAATCCAAAAGTGAAAACGAAGATCAAAACGATTTTTGATTTTATGCTCAATCAAAAAAGATCTCACGAGCTACAACACGACGCATATAAGTTAATCAAAAAATATTATTTCTTAGTAGAATCTTGTGAATACAAAAGACATTTTTTGCACTTGGACTTGGATTATGCCATCATTACGAATATGGAACTCGATCATACGGATTATTACAAAGATTTTGCAGATTACACTTCCGCATTCCAACAGTTCGCAGATAAAGTGAAGAATACTATTTTCATACCAAAATGATTCCATAATCTAAGCAATGGAAAATGGAAAATGGAAAATGGAAAATTTAAAGAAGTGAACATTCAGAAAATTTCTTTCAAAAAAGTCCGAGGCAAACATAATGATATTAATGGATCACTGGTTTTAGCATTATTAAAAAAGATTGGGAATTTCCAATCTTTCATCATCAATCCTCCATTGCTCAATTTTAAGTGACTACGAAGGAGAATGGAACTCTTATGAAAAAACAAAAACTGAGCAAACATATATTCTGACTACGGTCACATGGCATCCTCTATCACGGTCGGCTACAAAGGTCTAAAAGAAAAATTTCCCAAACAAAAACTTATCTGCATCTTCCAACCACATCAGATTCATAGAATTGTCACCTGACGAAACGATTTCATCGCAAGCATGAAATGATATGACGAAGTAGTCATCTACGACATTTACGCAGCCAGAGAAAATTTATTGGAACTCGTAAAAGAAGTCCCTGAATTAAAATGAATCAAAACACTAAAAGAACTTTGAAATAAATTCGCCAGCGCTTGCTGATGAACCTATATTGATACTTTTGAAACCATTACAAAAAAAATAAACGAAGCAAAGAAATGAGAAATCGTAGTTATCTACTCAGCTGGAGACATAGACTTCCTTGTCAGGAAGAATAGCAGTGTCATTTCGAACGAACGTGAGAAATCCACTAAACATAAATAATATATAAGGAGATTTCTCGGCAAAAAATACGCCTCGAAATGACAATTACAAACTCTTTTGATATAATCCTATAATCTCTGCTTCGGCAACAATATTGCCCTGCATTTTTTCTAATAATCCTTCTTTGGTAAATCAGGAGGATAGTTCCAATAGATGTTTGATTGCATACACTTTGAAAATATATCTATGGACGCCACTTGGTGGACAAGGAGCTCATCGGCCAAGATCTCACCAAGAATTTTGTCCAGAAAGTCCTTTAAATAAATCATGTTCTCAGATGTCCATTGTTTGTGCAACGATAGAAATATTCGCTATCAGTAAATGATCCCACGTACCACCAGGAGCATCAGGATCGTCTACAATAAGGACTAAACATTGTGCAGACAGGGGAATTTCTTTAATCGTCAAGGTAGGAAAATTTCACACTCATTCACAGGTATGAGCTTTGGGCAAGTAGTCATTATTATCCCAATCGGCAAGAATTTTCATTGTTTTACTGTTACCAGATAAAACGCTATAGCAAGAAAACTAATTGTTTATTGGTTTATTTGGAATTGGTTTATCTGGCCGGCCAAATTCCCGATTCCAAATTCCCGATTCCTATTTTTTTTATATTCCACAAGGTTCACTTGGCATCAACGATGCTGGATTCCCATGCTTGATCCAACTACCATCCTGACACATCCAGGTATCTTCACCACTCCGCAATCTCAAAAACATCAATACAGCCAAGCCAAGCAAAACGACAATCATAATAATCCACATACTTCGCTTCATTACATGTAGATACAAAGTAAAACACGAATTAAAAATTAGGAATGAGAAGTTAGAAATAGTGGAAGATTTTGTGTATTAGAAATTTCTAATTCTTAATAGCGTAGCCTTAATTCCTAATTCGAGACACTTAATATTCTGAGCCCATTATCACAATCCAATATAGTCACTTCTAGACAGAAGTCAATTAGCAAAAATCGGACTTTTTTTTGTCAATCTTTTCAATAAAATCATTCGTAGGGGCGAATATCATTCGCCCGGGCGTTTACTAAACGCCCCTACAACATATGAACATTTATTATTCAATTTCGATTATGCTATTAATATGAGATATTCACATCAATGCTCGTTTCCAAGATAAAATCATCGAGCAATTAGACTCATATGTACATCAACATCCCGATGAGAAACATATTATTTTTTGTGGAGACTTTGTCTATCATTTTTCCTATGATAGAAATGCATTGCTAGCACTATATCACTTCTTTCTAGAACTCTTACAAGAAGGAAAGCATCTCTATATCCTAGCTGGCAATCATGACTGGCTTGGCAACTCGTTTGTCTTTGAAGAAGCGAGAACACAGACATACAACATCGAAGGTCAGGAAACATTGTTTTTGCCCTACACTATAGATGTGAAAAATATGGAAACCAAGAAAGTCGAGTTACCCATAAACATCCAATGAACCATCGATTTACTCAGACAATCAACAAATAAGAATGAGTTACTTTCCGCAGCAGTAAATGAATATCTGCGATCAGCAATCGCTGGCAAAAAAGATCTTCTCGTTATTCATCACTATTATATCAATAATACGAAATTTCCAGGTCAAAAATCTAAATTCAATTATAAGGACGTGGCTTTACACGAGGACATTTTAAAACAAACAAACATCAAACAAATATCCTGACATCTGCATCAAAGTTTTGCTCACGGAAATTACGTCTGTCTCGGTTCTGTACGATCGACTACTCCACTGGAAGCCAATCAAAATAAATTTTTGTTTCAGTACAAAAACGGCACACTAGAAGCCACGCAAAGCGATATCAATCCATACATTATCGTTGAACAAGGAAAAGGAAGTTTTTCAGAAGCAGACTTACAAGAAAAAATAAAAACTATTTTAGAAGGAAACAAAAAGAACTTTACTTTCAGCCGCCAAAAGAGCGAGTGAAACGAAGGTATTTTGGATGACTGAAGTATACCGGCGATTTGAGAAACTGTTAGCACAAACGAAGTGCAGTGATCACAGATTTCGAAAACAGCCGTGTGAAGAAGTGATTTTCGAAACATAACATTCATAGACAATCCACCAGAGTTGAAAAATATTTCGCTCTCTATCAAAACGGACGCTATTGATTATCAAAATATCGATGAATATATTGCTCCTGAACTTCGCGTCCAAATCAAGGACATTAAGCTCAAGAAAGAGTCTATTGAACTGAATGAGCTCTTAGAAAATTTTGAAATCTCCGCTAAGAATCTCTCCACTTGATTTGCCGATTGGAAAGATATCTTAAAATCATATTTAATGAAAAAACATGGCGACGAATATGATAAGTATGAAAAGAAATTGAAAGAATTGAAATTATTGTAAATTTTCTTCCGTTATTACTTTGATATGATTATCTTTTAATAATTTTGTACATATTCCATCACCAGCAATTAATGTTTCACTAAATGTTCCATCAAATATTTTTCCACATCCGCATGAAGGAGATTTTGATTTAAAAATAACTTCTCTACATCACATCAGTTTAGCAAGCTCCAAAACTTTCTGAGCACCAGCAAGGTATTTTTCTGTAACATCATTACCATTAATTGTTTTTACAGATCCATCTTGTTGTATCTCAGCCTGCTCTCTAGGCGTAGTCAATCATCATAATTCTTCGGGGCACAAAGGAATAGCTTCCTGATTTTCTACTAACTGAAGAATCTGCTGACAAGGTTTCGCCTTACCATCCCACCTACAAGGAATGCCAGCCAAACAAGCACTTACTATTTTCATTATCTACCAGAGAAAATAAACTCATTCATATTTTCATATTAATATTCCTCTTCTCTCTCACTTTCCTTCTTATCCAAATATTCCTTCACTACTTCACCTAACGCTTCTGCTAAGATAGATATTTTTTCATCATTAATTTCAATCTCTTCGGTTCTTGCCGCTTGTACACCAGCAAATTGTTCCTTATATTTCAAAATCTTCGCCATCTGTCTCTGCGGTCTACTAACATTTTCAAAAGGATATTCTATTTCATGATCTAGTTTGATCATAATATCTCACTTAGAAAAAACTTTGTCTCGAATACTATTATGAATATAAGAAACCGTTTCTATCGTGGTTCGAGCAAAAAAATCTGTCTTGTAACGCAAGATACCATCTCGAGTAAACATGGTCATCCCTTCTTTGGAAAGGATCAGCGTATCCAAATAATCATTAAAAAAATCTAATAAATACTTTACGAAGAAGCCGATTCCCAACAAGGCAAAAATTCGTGGAAGAGCATTCCACGCGATATATCTATTCAGCACAAAATATATTCCATACAAGACAACAAGAAACAGAATAGTTCTCAGCAAAGAACGAAAAAAAATACTACCGTTGTGTCCGATGACATAGAGCACATCGTTTACGGTGACGTATTTTTTTATAATCTGTTCTCTGAGCATATATTGCTATTGCTGATAAAAGCAAATTTTTACTCAATATGGAAAGTGGTAAGTACTCACTACTTTATACTTAATACTTACTACTTCTTCTTTCCTTTGATTCCTGCCATTTTCTTTTCTTTTTCCAAGAATTTTTCCATTCTACCTTTGATCACTTTCTTGATGACCTTATCTTTGTTGAATGCTGGATGGCATTGATTGCAAGTTTCAACCTTAATTGGACCAGGAATAGTTGTATTGACAGTGAATGTTGCTCCACAGATACAGTTTACTTGGACATCTTGGAAATAATTTCCATGAATTCATGTTTTCATTAGCTTAGTATAAATAAGTTAAAACAATTAATGTGATGGTAATGTCGCTACGCTGTAATGAGGTAATGTTCCTTCGTTGTTATGTATTGTTTTCGATCCATTACGACACATTACGACACATTACAATCCATTACGTGAACCTGCCTACCGGCAGACAGGCGAAATGAAACAATTTAACGAGTATATTTCTGATGTAATGATTGATGTTCGAACATTTCATCTTCTTTGAACCAATGTTTGATTTCAGCAGCAGCTTCTTCTATACTTCCAGATGCATGGACAAGATTTGGTAAGCCCATTTCAATGGAATCAGAGTAACCGTAAGACATATGAGCAAAATCTCCTCTAATAGTACCAGGAGCAGCAGATTTTGGTTCCGTAGCACCAACCATTTTACGGACGATTTCTACAGATCCGACACCTTCCCATATCATGGCAACTACTGGTCAAGTCATCATCATCTTTAAGGTAATATCAAAGACATGTTGTCCGTGTCTAGTAATCATCGTACCTAAAGTTTCATAATGATGATAAAGGAAGTCTTTATCTGGGCGAAGCATTTTCATAGATACAAGATGGAGTCCTACTCTTTCAAAACGAGAGATAATCTCGCCAACAATACTACGACCTACGCTATCTGGTTTCAATACCACAAGTGTCTTCTGGATCATTTTCTTCTTAATATAAAAAAAATAAAGGTTTTCGGACTAATATTACTTTTTTGCCAATCGTTTTCAAGCCAAATTGCATTCTCCTTCAAAAATATGTTTCAGTATTTTTGATTGAAGAATGTATACCAACGACTTGAGAAACTGTAAGTACGAGAGAAACGAAGTAATTATAGATTTCGAAAGCAGTTCGGTATACTACCATTTTTATGTTGAAAAGGTCACTACATTGTATATATTGATAAAAAATCCACTTCTTGGAAGAAAAGATTTTATTATATAAACAAAGATGATGAGACAAAAAAAGGTACTAGGTTTGGTTATTTTAGCTAGTTTTGGACTAATAATATTTGGTGCAAATGCAGATACAACAGGAAGTAACTCCTCTCTCACATGAGCAAACAATACAGGAACAAATCTCAGTTGAGCAATACTAACCTGACAGACCTGATGAGTTTCAACCTGACAAACCGGATGAATTTCAACTGGTTCGGTTACGACAGGGACAAACACAACCTGAAACACCACCACAGGTTGACTTTCGACCTGACAGACTTGATGACCTTCGACTTGATGACTGTTACAATCAGGGTCTTTTCAAATAGTTATTGACCCTATTACCAAAAAAATAACCATCATCTATGGTAGCGGAACACAAGCAGCAAATACAGGAAGCAGCATACCTCCTCCTGCAAATACAGGCACAGTGCAACCAGGAAGTACAATTGGTACAGAATTTCAACAAGCACTGAGCTGGATGTTTAACAATGGGCTCACAAGATATAGTGATGAAACAGATTATAGACCAGACGATAATCTTACCAGAGAAGAAGTGGCTAAAATTATCTGACAAGCATATACCGTTTTGGGATATACCGCTACAGTAAAAAATACAAATTGTAGTTTTAGTGATATGAATGAAGTAGATCCATCACTTTCTGGATATGTCGTACATGCTTGTCAACGAGGACTATTCAAAGGATCAAATGGTAAGTTTTTACCAAGAAATACAATATCTAGACCAGAAGCTATCGCTGTACTTATCAGAATGTTTGAAGGAAAAACATCCAATGAAAGCAAAGATCCACGACGAGGAGATTATTATCTCAAGGCATGGGCATTGGGACTCACTACGGTAAACAATCAAACAGCATTCAATCAAGAAATTTCTAGAAGAGAGATTGCTATCTATATAGCAAGGATCAAAAATATAATTCTCGATCCAGCATTAAGAACTTTGAGTTTGGGTAAAATAAGTGATATGTCTGGAGCATCAACTCAAGCAGACACAGGAGTATTGGGAAGTTTTGAATCATTAAACAACTCTACAAGCGTAAGTAATGATCCAGAATTACAAGAAGCAATTCGTCGGATGAACGATAACGGATTAACAAGCTATACCGGCATTGCAGGATACAAACCATTTGAAGTACTCAATAGAGAACAAGCAGCAAAGATTCTTTATCTATTTGGTGGAATATTCAACTTTGTAACAACAACCACTGATCCTCTACCAGCTGAATGTAGTTTTAGAGACATAGATACTGCAGACGGATCATTGATGACCTACATAGAAAAAGCCTGCCAAGCAAATATTATGAAGGGATCAAATAGCTATTTTTCTCCTAAGGTTACTATGAATAAAGCACAATTTATTACCGCTATGGTAAGAATGTTTCAATGAGGCAAGCTAGACGAATCAGCCAATCCACGACGAATTAATTATTTTCAAAAAGCGCAGAGTATGGGAATCGTCTCACCGGCAGATTTGGTAACATTTGAAAATTCCATCACAAGATATGAGGTAGCATTATTCCTCTATAGATTCAAGGTAAAATATCAAATGCTACAAAACATCAACAATACCTGAGTACAAAATGAAATCATCTCTACTGTTCCTGGGTCCATAACTACAGGAATAAATAATACCAAGGTATGAAATGTATATGTTGATATGAATCTCTTGGAAAATGGTAATTTTGAAATTGGATATATAGAAATATTTGGGACAAGATACAAAGTAGTCAAAACAAATACAGACAAATATTTCTCAAATAACTTTGTACGATATGGAGATTTATATAGCTTGGATACTGATGAAAAAATAGGGACAACAAGTTTCATCGTAAGTAATGGATATGTAGTAGAAGGTGCTGTAAGATTACCAAATAGCGAAACATATCAAGTCTTACAACTCAATGATACCAAAGCATATTATCAGATCAAACAGATTAAATAATTTTTATTCTTTCACGTTCAAATCATCATGGCTACTGAAACAACTCAATCAAAATCACACGGGCGATCTGTGCTCAGAATCTATTTTCTTCTCATGACCTTAGTCGGAGTGATTTGATCACTTATTACGATGTGAATATTATTATACACCGTTGGCAAGAAAGTACTGATTACCAATAATGAATATATTTTAGCGGAAAGATCATACGAGATGGACGCTTGTGCAAATAATCCAATAGCAAAGCCCACGCCAACTAATCCAAACAATTACGTACAACCAACTCAAGTACAGATAGACAAATGTAAGGCAGACAAAAAAGTAGAACTCATCTCAAGTAGAAAAGCAATATTCAAGACCGATGTCTTGTGAGCTAGCATCTGGGCAATATTATTTCTTCTTCTCATGGGAGTTCATTATCCCAAGTTTATGAGAGTGAATAAAAAAGATTAATTTATTTCTAAGCTACGCCGAATGGAAGTCAAAAAGATAAACACCGAGAAGCTCTTGAATATTAGTCAAAACGGGAGACCAGACAGTTTTGAAGATTTTATTGGACAGGAACATATCAAGAAGATAGTTCAGACGGCTATCTCAAGTGGGAAAATAAGAAAAGGAAACATGGGTCACATGTTATTTTCTGGACCCAGTGGATTTGGAAAGACGACGATGGCGATGATTATTTCCAAGCAAGGCAATGTAAACATCAAGGCCGTCACAGGTTATGCCATTACTAAACCTGCAGAAATTATTAGCATTTTAAATAATCTGGAAACAGGCGATATTTTATTCATCGATGAGATTCACAGACTGAAACCAAACATTGAAGAAGTTCTCTATATTGCGATGGAAGATTTTGTGATCGATATGGTGATGCCTGAAGGAGGAAATGTCAGAATCCCGATTAATCCATTCACCTTAATCGGCGCAACGACCAAAGCTGAATCATTAAGTCAACCAATGAAAAATAGATTCGTCTATCATTTCCATTTTATGGAATATACCCAAGCTGAGAAAGAAACACTGATTAAGAAATATTTGAATCATTACAGCATCACGATAGACGAAGATTTACTCAAAAAAATAGCTGAGAAAGTTGGCTCTGTACCAAGAGAAATTCACAACCTCTGTATCAAAATTCGTGACTTCGTCATTACGCATTCACCAGACAAAAATTTAACTGAACATCTTCGAGGAGAGTTTCTTCATCACAGTCAGATTGAAGAAGGTGGCATGACTCCCCTTCATGCTAAATATTTAGAAATCCTTCGCAACGCAGATAGACCAATCGGATCCAAAGCCATCGCCGTCCAATTAGGCATCAATGAAAAAGCAGTCGAAGAAGATGTAGAACCCTTATTATTGAAACTTGGTAAAATTGAGAAGAGCGGAGCTGGAAGAATTATAGTTGAGTAAATTTTTAAATCATTAATCATAGCAATCAATGCCTACCGATTCAACCACACCATTAGTTACTATTTCTACGTTCGCGATGCTTATCGGGATTATCCTCATGGTAGGATCTGTCTGGGGAGCACTACTGTTGCTCAAAGATGCAAAGAAGCACAAAAAATTTGCCAAGATTATCAGAATCATTGCGGCTGTTGTTCAATTAACTGCAATACTTGGATCTATCCTTATCGTCTCTGTGGTATTTAGTAATATCCAAAGCGTCTGAGCACGATTTGCATGATTGATGACTGTTCTTTTGGTGATTAGTTTTCTTTCTATGATTACCAATGTGCGATGAGCAATGTTACTTTTCATCCAAGCTGGCAAGATGAAAAAATTTGCTAAATGGATTAGAATTATTTGCTGAGTCTTAATGATTGTATCATTATTTTCATCTGTTATGACTGGACTATAAAAGATAATTTTTATCCATTATCGACAAGAGACATGGAAAGAAGAACAATTGCAATAGGTTCCGATCATGCTGCCATAGAGATGAAAAATTTCATCAGAGATGAATTAGAATTCGATGGCTATTCAGTTAAGGACATGTGAACTAATACACCAGAAGCAGTCGATTATCCAGACATAGCTCATCCTTTAGCAGAGTTGATTAGTAAAAAATCTGCTGATTTAGGAATATTGATATGTGGAACGGGAATTGGCATGTCATTAACAGCAAATCAACATGAATGAGTGAGAGCAGCGGTATGTCGGAACATAGAAACGGCAGAACTAGCTAGACAACATAATGATGCAAATATTATTTGTATGCCAGGAAGATTTATTGATGAAAAACTCGCTTATGAAATGGTTAAAATTTTTCTTAGCACAGAATTTGAATGAGGCAGACATGAAAATAGAGTCAACAAAATAAGTAATTTTTAGTTTTTAATATATCCAAATCATGACACCAGAAGCAACTTTGTATGCACAACAAGCATTACCTTATGCTATCGGATGAGGAATGATAACACTTATCATTATTCTAGGAATCCGAGAAATGGTATGGAAAGCTATCGCACTTCGAAAAGCTGGGACTCAAAAAAAACTTGCCTGGTTCGTTTGCTTGTTCATCTTCAACACCGCAGGTATCCTTCCTATCCTCTACCTTATCTTCCGACAAAAAAAGGGGAAATAGACATAAAATCAGGAGAAAACATAAAAAACAATGAGTAGTTTATGATTGGCCATAATTTTACTATTAGCGCGATTATAAATTACTATGCTGAGGTGATGGAATGGTATACATGTACGATTCAGAATCGTATTCCGAAAGGATTGAGGGTTCAAGTCCCTTCCTCAGTAGTAGAGTAAAAGAATTACGACATTCAATATTTACTATTTAACATTCGATTAGGTTGCACTACAAAACAATCATCGTATCAGACATTCATATACCAAGTCCTGATAATAAAGGGAAAGAATTTTTGCAACGATTAAAAAATCAAACATTTGATCAATTAATTTTAAACGGAGACATCATTGATGGATGGCATATTACTTTATTCGGTGGATGGAAAAGAAGACACGTCAACTGGCGAAAAGACCTTATCGAAGTAGCAGGCAATCAAGGAGTCAGGATACAATATATTATGTGAAATCACGATATCAATATACAAAAAATTGCTCCTCGACTTTCCAAAGAGGTAGATATTTTACCAGATATAATCTATGACAACGGGGGAAAAAAATATTATATTTGTCACGGACATCAATTTGATAAGCTGGAAGGAAAATTTACTCCACGGTCCAAGATTACCTTCTGCTGAGGGACATTTCTGTACCGATTAAATAGAAATTATAACGACATAAGAAAAAGATTATGACTAAAACACCAATCAGTTGTTTCGAGCGTCAAACGACGAGTAAAAAATCTTATGGTAGGATGAAGAGCTTCATTTCAGAAGAAACTCGTCAAAGCATGCCAAAAAAATAAGACGCAGTGAATCATTTGTGGTCATTTACACAAAGCAGAAAAGATTAGAATCGGTAGATATGATTATATGAATTCATGAGATTGGATAGAGCTTTGTACTGTACTAGTAGAAACTGATGAGGGTAAACGAGAGATAGTAAAGACACGTAAATAATTATTCTTTTTTAGATTTTTTGGAAGTATGTTTGGGAAGTAAGGGTGCTGGAAAGGTGTGTCTATGATCTCAAAGATCCAATGCGGAAAGCACATTACGCAAATCTTCCAGAGAAATTTCTGCCAGAGAACCATTGGTTCACATCATTAATGATACCTCCTTGCTTATATTTTCAGAAAATATCTTTTCCATCCATAGACTTCTTTGATCATGATCTAAACGAGAAATGATAGCCATATATTCTATTATTTGATCTTCACAAGCTTCGCCAAGTTTCAATTTAGCAACAATATCTTTTGACTTACGAGATAACACAGATGGAGAATCTTTTGTCTGATGGAGATATTTTGTTTGATATAAACTATCAAATTCACTTTTCTTAATATCATCCATTTTTGATAGATCAAATGCAGTGTAAAACTCTTGATCATGAAAACGTGCATCGACAGTATTATCAGCTTCCAATTTAAGCAAAGCATTTTCATTTCTCCAAGAAGCTAATGATGTTCTAATAGCACAAAGAAAAACAAGAAAATGATCTAGTTGGATAATAGTATCTGTATGAGGTATTTTTACCTGTCTTCTAGAGAGGAAGCGTTGCAAAGAAGGATATTTCTGCAAAGATTCACTAGAAGGTGGAATATTTTTATTGATACGATCATAATGCCAAAAGATATCAATAACTTCTTGTGAACGTAAAACCTGTCCATCAATATTTACGACTAATTGATACAAGACATCATTCAATCCATCAGAAACATTTTTTCTTTTGATAATAGAATTTAGTGCTAATAATAAAGCTTTTTGTCTCCAAGAAAGTTGCACTTGTTTACTAGACAATCCCTGTTGTTTGTTCTGTAAAGACCTAGAAGCAAAAGAGCTAGGAAGAAGAAGTGAACCTGTAGTCATCAAAACTTGGTAAGAAATAAATCCGGATAATGCTACCCATTTGAATCGCCTTGTCAATCCCCTAATAAAAGAAAAAACAGACCACGAAGGCCAGCTTCTCTATACGGAATCCTAATTTTTCTACTATCAAATATTTTATACTAATGTGACCAAACCACGTAGACCTACGTGGCGACCAGCCCTGAAATATTTTCCATACTCACTACTTTATACTTAATACTAATTTGACCTCGCCCGGGATTGAACCGGGATTACAGTCTTCGCAGGACTGTGTCCTATCCATTAAACGACGAGATCAAAAACGAATTTTATACTACACAAATTTTCAAATATTCAAAACAAATCTCAAATTTTTAAATTTTATTATTGTTTTCTAAATTCTTTAATTTTTGTACCCGCCTACCGGCAGGCAGGTTTATAAATTTTCTACCACTTTCCCAAAGGCAAACAGTTTTTCTTCTTCCCATCTCTGCGCCATAAAGTGAATTCATGCAGGCATTTTTTCTCAGTTATCATCTATCATACCCATCGGCACTGTCATCGCAGGTCCTCCACAAATATTTGCTGATACGGTATAAAAATCTTCCAAATACATCTGGATAGGATCAGCAGATCTTTCTCACATTTTCCATGCTACACTTGGTGTAGTGGGACCCAAAATAAAATCATATGTTTCGAATATGGTATCGACATCTTGGATCATCTGTTCTCTAATTTTTTGCGCTCTCAGATAATATCATTCATAGTTAGCGCTACTAAGAACAAATGAACTTAATAAAATTCTTCTCTTTGCTTCATCACCAAATCATTCAGATCTAATTTTCTGATAATAAGAAGCCAAGTCATCATGCTCTAAACTTTTATTCTGCAAACCAAATTTTATCCCATCAAACCTAGCAAGATTAGTGCCTAATTCTGCTGGCATAAGAGAATAATATAAGGGAATTCCATACGACAAAACAGGTAAACTTACTTCCTGAACATCACATCATAACGCACGAAGCTGTTCTACTTTTTGTAATAATAGCTCTTTGATACGAGGGTCCAGTCCTTCTGAGAATACCTCTTTTGGTAATGCTATCTTTAATTTCTTAACATCTAGTTTTTTAGGTTTTGATGTCAAAAATTCATCCGCTCTTGGATCACTCTGAGAATCCTTCTCATCAAATCCAGCAACAGCTTTCAGTAATATTTCAGCATCTTCTACGGTTTTGGTAAACACGCCAACCTGGTCGAGACTAGAGGCCATAGATTGGACACCAGAACGTGATACCATTCAGTAGGTTGGTTTCATTCCTACAATACCACAGAGGGCAGCCGGTTGACGAACACTTCAGGACGTATCTGTTCACAATGCTCCGAGACAACAATCTGAAGCAACAGCCACAGCTGATCATCCACTGGATCATCCAGGGACACGACCAGTACCATAGGGATTGTAGGTCACACCAAAATACGATGTTTCCGTAGAAGATCCCATCGCAAACTCATCCATATTTCCTTTGCCTATCATCAATCATCCATTTTTTTCTAATGTTTCGAAACAGGTTGCACTATACGGAGCAACATAATTTTCCAACATTTTGGATCAGCAAGAACTAATATATCATTTGGTAAGAAAGTTGTCTTTGAGCACGATGGGAGCGCCTTTGAGCGTACCTTTTTTGAGTGTATCCAAATTTTGCTGAATATAATCGTCGTGAAATCTGACAATCATGTTGTACTTGCTATTCTCCTGTTTAGCTTTTTTCACGTAAAAATCTATCACGGTCTGAGGATCGAGACTTCAATCGCTAACTCCATCAATATATGCGCGCAAGGTAAGTTGCATCAGAGAATTATTGGAATAAATTATTTAATAATGAAATATCTTGAGCCGTAATCTGAGATGAAGATGCTTTGGATGGAACAGCAACTGTTGTATGTGTAGGCTTTACAACAACGGGAGTTTGTTGGGCAACAACTGGTTTATCTTCCACAACAGGAGCTGATGAAACAATGGTTAGACTTCATCATGTCATATCTGACTCTCGTATGGGTGTAGTGTTTTGCTGAGAAATAACAAGAGCTTCCAATGCAAAAAGTCAGCCAGAAGCCAGCGTAGACGAGAAGACAAGCGCTTCGCCAGTAGAGGGAATAATTTTTGGAGTAAAGAGAAGTGCCTTCAATGCAAAAGTACCTCCAGAAAGTAAACTAGAAGTAAATACATGTACCTTTCCAGAAGAAACACTTACGTGAGAAATAACTTTTCCCGTAGCAGCGACATCTCCAGACAAAGGAACCTTAGTTCATGAAGAAACTTGTGAGGTAATAACTAATTCTCTAGAAATAAATCATAAACGCACAGGAATATTTTTGATATTCGTCAAAAGTTTATCCGCACCAATCGGATTAATCCCACGATAGATAAAAAATACTATCGCTAACAAAACTAAAATAATAAATGTTCTTCTTATCGTCATTGTTCAATACTTGACATAACTAAATACTTTGTACTTATATAGATTTTTAGAGAAAAAACAAGCCTACATAGAACTTAGACTTTAGACTTTATACCACTATCACACTCGTTTAAACAAACCATTCGTGTCGTAGCCGGGAAGGCAGTAATAATTGCCACAGGGCAACAATAATTTTATTATATTATTTTAAAAAACTGTCTGCCGTGAGGCGGGGCTGCAAGACAGACGACGACCAAACAAACCAACGGCCGAGCAACATGGCGGACTGCGAGCCTGCCTGCCGGTAGGCAGGGCCTAGACTTTTTTGGTTACTTTTTGGGGCGATGCCAAAAAGTAATACCCCGTAGGGCAGTGACTAGGGAACAAAAAGATCATAAATATTTTTCGAAAAATTGAGAAGCCTTGCAACTGCAAAGAAATTATATATCAAGGAAGCAAGTATTTCACTCTTATTCCAATAGAATGTTCAAAGATATTCTTCAAAATTCAATCAAAGCTATGAGTAACGACAATAAGATAATCAGATTAACCTGGGTTACCTCATTTTTTCATTCTATGATTGCCGTATTATTGATCATTATCAATATCAATAGTTTGATAGTCAAAAACTATAGCAATGGTTTGTATGTAGGAAGAATAACTGAATATTTCACACAACAAATTAATCAAAATCACGTCATAAGCATCATCATCTGGATTACCGTAGGATTATTCTTAGCTTATTCCATTATCTATCCTATTGGGCAAGGAGCAATCATTCATTATTTAAATAATAGAAAACAAACAGTCAAAGAAGCATTGAGAGCAGGAAGAAAAGATTTCTTTGCTATGTTTGAAACGAGCTTCATCTCTGTAGTTACGCATCCCGTAATTCTGATCTTAGCTGCCTTTAAAATTCTGATTATTGAAGGACATATTACCATTATAAATATCGTTTTACTAGGAATATGGTTAACCGTACTAAACATTATCAATACGCTGAAAGCATATACTAGATATATCGTAGTTATTGAGCAACTACCACTCTACGAAGCACTCAAAAAAAGCGCTAAAATGTGCCGTCAAAACATGAATAACAATTACAGATATATGAGAGTACAAACAATGCTTTTGATCAATTTTTCCGTTAATCTAATCATCATAATAGGTGTTCCAGCCTTACTTATCTACGGAGCGATTAGTCTAAACATCATCCAATATCTAGTTGTGAAAATTTTGGTGTATGTCCTTTTCGTAAGTATGGTCTTATTGGGATCATATATTAGCGCAATTATCAGAGCTTTCTTCGCTTATTATCGATATGAAATCTACAAAATAGCCAAAAAACAGACCACATAATACATATTATATACAATAATAGTAAAAATGGTGTATTTTGGAACTACAGAATACCATTTTTTTAGCAAAAGAAAGGAGTTCTGGGTATAATTGGAATAGTTAAAGAGTTAAAAAGTTAACGTGTTAAAATGGTATTTATTATTTTACTATGATAACCAGTTAACTCGTTAGCCCATTAACCCGTTAACTCGTACAACAAACCGTTTATTCTCTATCAAACAATTCAATGAATGTAAGCCAATGTGAACAAGTGCTACAGACACAATACGATAGCAATCCAGGACAGTTAGATAATATTTCTCAGCTAACAAATCTTGCACGAAGCAAAGATAAATTGTCATGTATGGATCAGATGTGAGGTATTGCTCATATCAAACAATTTTTGACAGACAAACAAAGTTATACAGCATATCAGTGAAGCAAACCAACTACTACAACAACAGTACAAACAACAACTACGACAGCAACTACCAGCCGACGAACAAGCACACGAAACACAATCGGAAGTCAGAGTAATTATTTTTTCCGAGGACTATGAGTAATTGTATGAAGTATTATCATATTTCATCTTCTGAAAAAGTGATTAAGGTTTCTTTATGATGTTGTTAATGCACGTAGAATAGTTTATCTTAAAATTACCTTACCGAGAAACGATAGTAAACAAGACCGTGACCAAGAAAAAGAAATAGCCAAAGATATGAAAGAAATGATCTGACGCATGGCTCAAGTATTTCATAATATGCACAAATTAGGTCAACTAAGCACAAAAGATACCTTTATGAACACCTTCTTTTTCAAACCAAAAGCCACACTTATCTATCATTATGAAGATGGGATATTATATTTCATCATGGGAATTTATCCTGAATATCAGAAGATCGTAGAATGATCTATATCCGCCCAGTATTCAGATTGTTCTATTGAAATCATCGATACACCAAATTTCTTCAAAAAGAAATATCGAGATATTATGCCATTGGTATGTAAGAAACCATCCGTATACAATATCAAAATATTCAAGCAGCAACCAGATGATCCAATCAACAATCTCGTAGATGCCATAGGAAAAATATCAAGATATGATACAGCAAGTATTGTCATTCCTATCAAACCTGTAGGTGATTGGTTCAATAAAAAAGCTCAGAGACGAGCAGAAGGATTGTATAGAAACGACAAAAAATATGTAGATGGAGAGAATATTATTCTAAGAATACTCAAAGCGATCAATCCATTTAGATTGATAAAATTTCTCATCAGTGGCCCAGCATGACCAAACAACACAGAAGATAAATATAAAGAAGGAGGAAAAGATTTTGTTCGTATGGTAAAAGCAAAAGAAGATTATCTAAACTCTATGGGTGAGCAAGCATCACTACCATTCTTTGAAGCAGGCATCATGATTACTACATCTTCTGATGATAAAAAAACACTGGACAATAATCTCGATATGCTCGTAAGTGCATTCAATATCTATGGAGATGAATATGGAAATGAACTGGATGATCTCAATACCCAGCACGATGTACTTTGATTCATTTACAAACCGTTTTGGAAATTAGCTATCTTACGAAAGATGACGCATTGGTTTTTCAAGAAAGCTACTTTTGGGGTCAATGAATTAGCATCTATATTTCATTTACCAGACAATGCCTACAATCGTTCTCCTATTATTTCATGGATGCAATACAAGGTCTTACCTGCGCCTGAGAATATTCCAATTCTCAATCAACCAAATGGATATTTCATAAGTGGAAGAGTTGCAGAGTCATACAAAGGAGGTAAAGTAAATGATATTCTACAGGAATATACCTCTCATCGAGCAGTAGGAGAGAAACCAGGGTCTACACCAGAAAAGAAGGATATGGGATACAAATTATACAAAGATGGAATTTTACTCGGAGTAAATGTCTATAGAAATAATTTTAGTCCCGTCTATATCAAGAGAGAAGATAGAACAAGACATCATTACTGTATCGGAAAATCTGGTACTGGTAAATCCGTATTGCTACAAACTATGGCAAGACAAGATATCTGGAACGGCGATGGAATCTGTCTGATCGATCCCCATGGAGATCTTGCTGAAGATATTCTAGCCTATATTCCCAAAGATAGAGCAAAAGATTTAGTATACTTCGATGCAGGAAATGAAGATAGACCTATGGGATTAAATCTCTATGAAATCAATACCATCGACGAAGCCGACAAAGTAGTAAATGATGCCACAGAAATATTCTTGAAAATGTTTTGACCTGAAATTTTTTGACCAAGATTGCAGGAGTATTTCAAATATGGAAGTCTGACCTTATTGGAGGATTTCGAGGATAAGCCTACATTGCTTGACGTTGTAAGACTGTTTACGGATGAAGGATATAGAGAATACAAAGTCAAGAAAGTGACAAATCCTGTAGTAAAAAATCGATGGGAAAAAACATTTAATGCAATGGGCCAAAGAGAAAAGGAAGAAATTATCCCATACTTCTCAGCCAAATTTGTATCGTTCAATACCAATAGAATCATGAGAAATATCATCGGACAAACGAAATCTGCATTCAACTTTGATGATATTATGAACAATAGAAAGATACTTGTTATCAATCTCAGCAAGGGAAGAATCGGAGAATTGAACGCTGAGCTTCTTGGTATGGTACTTGTTTCCAAGATCTATAACTGAGCAATGGCAAGGGCAAAAATTCCACAAGAAGAAAGAAAAGACTTCTATCTCTACGTGGATGAGTTCCAAAACTTCGTCTCCGGAACATTCGCAGATATCCTTTCAGAAGCAAGAAAATATAGACTTTCCCTCATCATGGCGCATCAGTATATCGCACAGTTGGAATGAGGCGGAGGAAATAATATCGGACAAGAAAAAGGAGGAAAAGCAGATGTAAAAGCAGCGGTATTTGGTAACGTGGGAACGATGCAATCATTCAAAGTCGGTGCACCTGATGCTGAATTTTTGGAAAAAGAATACACCCCACTTCTAGCTGCTGGAGATATCGTCGGTATCGCAAACTTCAAGGCCTATCTCAAACTCAATATTGATAATGCCACTTCTCGTCCGTTTAGTGTCACTTCAATCTATACACAGGATTATCAAAATGCCAAAATCGTGCCAATCCTCAAAGAGTATTCGAGTAAAAAATATGGTAGAAAAAGAGAGTTTGTAGATGCAGAAATCAATGCAAGACTGGGCGTCAACGAAACAACACAAACAAATTTACCTGACCCCAACGCCGTACCACCTGCTTCGACTACGCCTGTAGCAGAATCGACACCTATAGTTCAACCCACATCAACAGCACCAGCAGAAATAGTTACAACACCAGATACGACAGCTACCGTATAAAGTTTTTTATATCAATACTTTCTAGAACATGAGCTTGGAAAAAGATTTATTAAAAGAAGAAGAACTCTCTTTGCAATTCATAAAAACAGAGATCAGCCTTATACAAAATATAGGGATAAAAAAGGAGTTGTCAGATATCTTATCTGACCGGTTAGAAGGAGGCATGTTTTCTCTTTCATGGAAACAAATTGAAACCATAGAGAAAAGATTAAATAGCATATTTAAAAATCTAGAAGATATTATAGAGGTACATGGAAAATCTATAAAAGAAACGTTAGAACTCATACCAGACGATCTTATACGTATAGAAAAAATAAAATTAGCCAACGACCTCATCGTAAAAGTAGCAGTAAAAGGAACAATAGAAATAGCTATAGGGAGCATACAACAGATGGAAGACGACGTGTCAGAAGAAGAATCAGCAGTAATAATGCTTGCAGACCTTCTCAAAAAGAAGAAATTACGTGAGATTAGTAGATTAGTAGATCGAAAAGATAAGGAGTACATTCTTCAAGAAGTAGAATGATATATATCAGGCATTATAGATGCTAAGTATCAAAAAATGAAGAAAAAGATGTTTGCAAATAAAAAAATGCAGAACGAACTCATAGAAGAATTACAGACAACATTTAATATAGGAAAAAGTAATTTCCAAAAAATTAAATCACAACGTACCCAGGATGAAATAGCAAATTTTTTCGAGAAACAAGGCTTGCCTGGGTTAAAAAAAGAAATATTAAGAATAATAGAAGAAAAAATAGACAAATTTGGAGATGTAGGAGATGTAATACAAACTATAGTAAACATATTAGATTCCGTATTCAAAGACAATGCAAAAACACTAGAAGAAGCATGCAAACACTTTGCAGGTGCCTATATGAGTCCAGAATTTGAAGCTATTGCAGCTAGAAAAGTAGGATCTAGCAAACCAAAAGAAAAAAAAGATCGAGCTCGAAAAGAAGAAGTAACAACTTCCAAAAAAGAAAAGGGTACTATAGAATATGATCCAAAGAAAATAGCATTTTTGGATACATTGTTTGCAACCCACAGCAAAAAAGAAGAGATAAAAGAATATATACTCAAACTATCACGCAAAGGAAAAAACATACTCATACACGATCTAGCACAAGAATTTGGCATTAATCCAGCAACATTTACTGCCAATATGATATGCGAAGCAGGGAAAGTAGGAATATGTTTTGTTAAAAATAACGATAAAACATCAATAGACAAAACCGAAAAAAACAAAGAAGTCCCAAAAGAACCAGAAATCAAAGTAAATCATATTAAGGAGAAAACAAAAGAAGAAAAACTATTAGAAACTATTGCAGCAGAAATAGATAGCAACAAAGTATTTGAAGCTGAACAATGTATTAACGCCTTAGAGATGGGAGGATATACGATTCCCAACAAGAAATCATTTACTACATCGTTCAATATATTATATCCGACTACCGAAGCAAAAAAATGATTGGCCGAAGAATTGAAAGTAGGGATATTGATAACTCCAGAAGGACTAAATCAAAAACGCAAAAAGAAATATCGAACAATTGACCTAAAAAAGCTTAATAGAATATTATTTTTTGAAAAGAATATCATAGACGGAATTTACAATCATACAGATTACATGAAACGTTTAAATAATCAAAAATAATCATTTTACATATACACAAACAATCATGACTATTCATCATCATTTCATCTACAAACAGCATCCAGAGAGATATCCACAGCAACACGATCACACAGAGTGTTGACTTTTTACGATCAAAGCGGTGATAGAATCTTATTATCCAGAACTCAATAAAGATCCAATAGAATACACCTCATCTCGATGGCATAGAGTTATGAAACTCTCGACGCCAAAAGAATTGTCTAAAACATTATCAAAATATAATATTGCTCATATCAGAGGAAAATATCATAGAAAAGATATGCTTTCTAAAATAGACTTTATCAAAAGACACCTACAAGATGGACCTATTGTTGTATTAACAGCACATGCTTACAATGCAAGAAACATGTTTAACTTACCAAGAGCAATATTTGCACAGCATTATCTAAGTATACGATGATATGACGATAAACTAGAAGTATTTTACTGTTATGACTCTCACACCCCAATCAGAGAAAACGATCTACCAGTTGGCAACATAAAACTAAATTACCGCGATCTTATCACCTATCGAGACTTTGCCTGCCTAGGATTATTTAATAAGAGATTTATTGCTATCAAAGGGAAAAAATAATTTTTTAGGAAAACTTTCATTTGCAAAAGAGGTTCTGCTAGATATTATAGGAGTGACTTTTTATTTTTTCCAAAAAAATTATGGATATCCAAAAGGCTATCATGACGTATAAACAATCAAAAGTATTGGGAGAAAATAATGTAGCTAAGCCAGAGATAAAGATAAATGAAACAACATGGCAATGTGATAAATCTGAGCCAGGAAGGATAGAAATCCAAGAAGAGAATGAAGAAATAATTATTAAAATGCAGACAAAAACATGAGATATATTACAAATAAATGATATACAAGTATATGACGATACATTGAAGAAAGATAAAATTAATAATTTAACCGTAGAAGACAAAGCGAGCGAAAGAACTGAAATCCAAGACAAAGAAAAATTTGAATTATGAAAATTATATAGATTTTCATTTGACTTCAAAATTCCTGAAAATTTTCCAATAATAGACAATAGATTAGTAATTGGTCAGTGGAAACAAAGAGCATCACAAAATTGGGCAAGTAATAATCCGATAATTGCTCAAAGATTTAGAAACGGGAAATATTCCATATGATTTAATAATACGGGAGATCCAAAGGGGAAGAAAGGAAATACTTTGGTAGGAGAAAAGATAGACGCCGAGAATATTTTAGGAAGACGAATCCATGCAGAATATGAAATTAAATTTTCAGAGCAGAAAGATTGATATATAACAATTAAACACGATGGTAATCTCATTTGGGAATTTCATTGAAAAACAAGCTCAAGCAGCCAAGAATATCCTGTATGAACATATTACGAAAACAAATTCTACTTTAAATTTGGATTATACAAGGACAACTATAAAAAAAGAGTAATCGAATTAAAAAGCGAAGAAGACAATGAAGATAATAGAAAAAAAATAAAGGCAATTAAAAAAGCTCAAGAAGATGAAAATAACGGAAATCCGATGACTATCTATTTCAAAAATTATTCTGCAAATTTTATAGGATAACTTCAATAATCTCTCCCTTTTTATACTTTGGATCCACCTCAACTTTAATATAGTTTTCTGTCCAGCCACTGCCCTTTCCTTCAACTAAGACCTCATGAGTAATTCATGTATTTTGAACAATAAAATCATCGGCTAATGTGTCGGCGATTTTTTTGAGTTCTTTTTCTCTGCGTTTTTTCGTAGATTGATCTATCTGATCTGATAATGCAGAAGCGGGAATTTTTTCACCGATATGATGATCAGAAAAAGGAAATGAGTGCACCTTGTTTATTTTAAATTTCTGAATTCATTTTATCGTTTCTTGAAATTCTTCTTCTGTCTCTCCAGGAAATCAAATAATAATATCTGCTCACAAAGAAACAGGAACTGACTTTTTCAACGCACGAAACTTCGTCAACACGTTGGTTAATATTTTGGACGTATAGTTTCTCCTCATACGTTGTAAAACTCAGTCAGAAAAACTTTGGATAGACAAATGAAAGTGCGGTAATATTCTCTCGTTTTGAATGACGCGAAAAAAATCATCATTCAGATATTCTGGGCCAAGCGATGAAAGTCTTATTCTTGGAATTGCAGTATTGTCCAACATATATTGTAACAGCTCTGCAACATTGGATTCGTCTGCTTGCGTAGAATTGCTACATCACCACGCAGCAATATTCACTCCCGTCAAAACAATTTCTTTTCCTCCATGACGTTCAATGTCTTTGATATCCTCTACTATTTCCTCTTTGTTTCTTGAACTATGTTTTCCTCTTTTTTGTACCGTCAGACAAAAACTACAATGATTATCACATCAGTTTTGTATCACAACAAATTCTTTGGTATAAATACCCTTCCTTCATCCTCCATTCTCCATTTTCCATTTTCCATTTTCAGGTTCTTCCGGCAACAATGTTATACAATCCGAAAACGAACGTAGATCCGGATACAAGGCGTAGAATTTTTCCGTCTGTATTTTATTTCCTTTTTTGAGCGTTCCGCAACCCGTCAGATACAGGTGATGACCGTCAATTAATTTCTTCTTAGCGAGTTTGATCCATTTCTGCTTCGCTCTATCAGTCACCTCACACGTTGTAATCAGAAACCCTTTATCAGCAAAAGGATGGCTAGTGAAATAATTAAGCCATTGATTGAGATAATATTTATTGAGTCTGCATCAGAAAATAGAATATTCCATAGTTTAGAACTTAGTCCTTAGTACTTAGACCTTAGACATTAAAATTAAAATTTAAAATCTACCGCTTGTTAGTATAAGAGCTATTCGAATAAGATATAAGACACCAGCGAATATAAATTCTTGTTTAGAACAATATCAGATTCGTCATTTTGCATTAACGGATTTAATGGGATAGAAAGGATACACATTAGATTTGTCCAGCATATCAAAACTTAAATGTGCCGCATATGCAATAGCGAAGACAAGTCATACAGGGAAATTAATCAGCATGACGATGCCAGAAAGAAGAATAAGTGTAAAGACACTATGGAAATAATTTCTATTATCTTCTATTTTACCATCTGCAATAATATCTCCAGGATCCGTCATAACATGCCAAATTTTTTGGGGCTTAAATAATAAGCCATGCTTAATAATTGGCAAGAGATGATCTGCGTCTACAAGAATTGAACAAGAAACTGCAGTTACATAATCTCCCGTCAGATGGCCAATAATCAATCACGCAGCCAGGTGTGTTGCTCAGGTCATTGTGTCATAAAAAAATAAATTATTCCAAAATATATTCCCATCCAGGTTGCCAAGCTTTTTTCTTTCTCCAATCTTCAGCAAGTGCTTGTTCCCAAGATTTTTTATGTACGAGAACTTCTATAGCAAATTGCGGTGCTTTATGTCAAACAATAGCGATATGTTTCCCATCATAATTCTTTTTGATATAATCCAGAAAATCAGCTATTCTTGCTTTTACATCCTCATAGCTTTCACCTTCAGGAAATTTTGTATCAAAATTTGCTTCTTGTAATGGTTCAACAATATCTGATGAAGTGCCATTTAGTGTTCAATAATTACATTCTCTCAATCTTGGATCTTGAATCATTGGTACTATATTTTCAAAAGCTAATGTCGCTGAATGCACTGATCTCTGTGCATCAGAACAAAAAACCACAGCAAAATCTGCTAGATTAATCTGTTTCTGAAGATCCTTGGACTGTTGGATTCACAGATCAGAAAGCGGAGCATCAGACCAACCAGAGGAGATATGTTTTTCATTATCTACGGTCGTTCAGTGAGCAAAATACGTAATTTTCACAGACATGAGATATATGTAAACAATAAATTTTATTCAGCACCATGACATTTTTTATATTTCTTTCCTGAGCCACAAGGACAGGGATCATTTGGTCTTGGCTTATGGTTAGTATTTGTATCAATTACTTCTGGTGTACCAACAGCTACATCATTATCTCCAACTTCAAATACTTCTACTCCTTCACTACTCTCAAAGACAGCTTTTTTGTCTGCAAAAATTTGTTCTGGCGTCATATGCTGAGGAACTACTGATTTTACTTGTTTGCTGACATTAGCAAGCATCTTGAGGAGAGATGCATCATTGTCCTGACTCAAAGAAACGGTTGCAGCCTGCGCTTGTGCAAGAGAGAAATCAAGTGATGCAATATATGCAGTAACATCATATTTCAATCTATATAAGAGATTTTGAAATTTAGTAAATGCTTCTGATTTGTAGATAACCAATGGATCCAATTGTGCATAGCCAACAAGTCCGACCTTATCTCTCAATTCTTCCATTTCATCCAAGTGCTTAATCCACAAGGTATCGATATGATATAAGTACACATCTTTGAATACTTTGTATAACTGTTCTGGATCTACAGAAGCTAATTTTTCTGATAATTGTTTGGTAATAAACTCTGCGAGTTGTGGAGCTAAGTCATGATAACTAAGCGCGGCAAAGTTTTGTACTTGCGTGTCATTAAGTGACAATGCAAATTCTTTATTCATTATCGTAAGAAATTCATTGATGGGTTGTTCAAGAGATTGAGCTTCCAAGACTTGCTTTTGGACGATGCCTCCAATATTTCAGAGAATATCTCCACGCAATCGTTCGACAAATTTTTGTCTCAGGATTTCATCATGTTCACTCTCCAAAATTTCATCTCTCTTTCTATAGACGGTTTGTCTTTGCTTATTGATGACACTATCATAATCAAATAAGTGTTTTCTGGTACCAAAGTGTCGTCATTCCATTTGTTTCTGAGCTCTCACAATCGCACTACTAAATTGCTTTTGTGTCAATTCCAAATCTTCCATATCTTTTTTACCAAGCAACATGGCTGCCATATTTTGGATTCTTTCACCTCACATTTTACGCATAATCAAATCATCTAATGCAACGAAAAATACGGACACTCCAGGATCACCTTGTCTACCAGCACGTCCTCTGAGCTGATTATCGATTCTTCTAGATTCGTGTTTTTCTGTCCCAAGAATAAACAATCCATAATGAATATCCTTAGCAATGATAGTCGCGACGGAACCTTCTACAGGGTACACAGTCAACTCTGCGAACCAGTCAGTATTTTGTTTTTTCTGTCCGTTAAATCTAACTTTGAATTTTAAACCTTCATGACTGACCCAACTTTTCTCGGCCTGTCTTACCATCTCATCACTAATCTTCCATTGACGCTTCCATCCGTCCATCGTCATTTCAAATTCTGGCTGAGAAAATATTTTTACTTGAACTCAAGTTCAATTTTCAATTTTTGCTATCCCGTGGGACAATTTTCAATTTTCAATTGCGGTTTTCTTCATCCAATTAGCATAATTGTCCGCTAGCCTATCATTGAGTCCGGTCTCTAATTTAATATCCGTTCCTCTACCTGCCATATTTGTGGCTACAACTACATTCCCAAATTTTCCTGCTTGAGAAACAATATGTGCTTCCTGTTCATGAAATTTTGCATTGAGGACATAGTGTACAATATTTTCTTTTTCTAGAATATGAGATACTTGTTCTGATGTTGTAATCGAAGAAGTTCCAATCAAGATTGGTTGACCAATCTCATGAGCAAATTTGATATATTGTTTGACAAATTTCCACTTAGCTTGTTGATTGAAGTAAACTTTATCGTGCCTATCCACTCTAATAGTTGGCTTATTGGTTGGTGCTTCCAAGACAGACAATTCATAAATTTTTTTTTTTTTTTTTCCTTCCGTCAAAGCAGTACCGGTCATTCCTGCAAGCTTTTTGTATTGTTTGAAAAAGTTTTGATAGGTAATAGTAGCCAATGTTTTGGATTCTCTCTGGATACGAACATTTTCTTTCGCTTCGATTGCTTGATGTAATCATTCAGAGAATCTTCTACCTTGCATCGTACGACCGGTATGCTCATCTACGATTAATACTTCTCAATCTTTGACGATATAATCAGTATCTCTCAAATACACCGCTTGTGCACGCAAAGCATTTTCTATATGATGAATTTCTTCATATCATAAATCTCTATAAAGATTTTCTACTCACAATATTTTTTCTAGTTTTTCGATACCCATACCACTAATAGCTGCTGTCTTGGTTTTTTCATCGATATAATAATCTCCATCTTCTTCTTGAGTATTTACTCTCTTTTGATCATTCATAATTTCATGAAGTAATCATTTGGAAACTTTTTTCTTGGTTGTACAAGGAATTAAGCCACTAGCAATTTTGGCATAGTAGACATATTTCTCAGTAGCTTCTGCATTTGCTTCAGAAATAATCAAAGGCGTTCTTGCTTCATCGATCAAGATACTATCTATTTCATCTACGATAGCATAATTGAGCGGACGATAGATTAATGATCTCTCAGCCATAGATTTAACCAAATTATCTCTGAGATAATCAAATCCAAGCTCCGAATTTTCGATATAGGTAATATCTTTGGAATATTCTTGTCTTCTATTTTGTAAGGAAACTTCTTTGGTGACACAACCACATTCCAATCCAAGTCGACTATAGACTCGTCACATCCATTGGGCATCACGAGAGGCTAGGTAATCATTAACCGTAACAACATGAACTCCTTTACCAGCCAAAGCATTCAGATAGACCGGCATGACAGCAACCAAAGTTTTTCCTTCTCCTGTTTTCATCTC
>JAPLUV010000005.1 GCA_026397395.1 candidate division SR1 bacterium
AAGAGATTGTATGAATTAATCCGAAAGAGAACCATTGCATCGCAAATGGCTTCTGCTGAGATAGAGAAAACTAAGGCAACGATTGATATTTCAACGAATGACAAATTCCAATTTATCGCGAGTGGCGAAGTGATCAAGTTTGATGGATTCTTGAAAGTGTATATGGAATGACGCGACGATGAGACTGAAGATTGAGATCAAGAAGGCATGTTGCCGGTATTGAAAGTTGGCGAGAAGCCAACGGCGAAATCGCTCGTGGCCACTGAGAAATTTAAGAATCATCCACCAAGATATACAGAAGCGAGTTTGGTAAAGAAAATGGAAGAGCTCGGCATCGGTAGGCCATCAACCTATGCGCCGACAATTTCCACGGTCTTGAAAAGATGATATATTGTCAAAGAAGATAGAGAATGAACGGTGAGAAGGTATAAAGAATTAGTTCTGATGAGTGGGAAGATATCTGATGAGATTAAGAGTCAGAATACATGAGCTGAGAAGCAGAAATTATTTCCTACCGATACCGGTATGGTCGTGACTGATTTCTTAGTAGCGAATTTTGAGAATATTATGGACTACAATTTCACGGCGAATGTGGAAGAAGAATTTGATGAGATCGCTGAAGGCAAGATGAATTGGTCCAAGATGATTGGCGCTTTTTACGGGCCATTTCATGAGACCGTTGCGAAGACGATCAAAGATGCCGATAGGCAAAGTGGTGAAAGAGAATTAGGAATAGATCCAAATAGTGGCAAGAGAGTCATTGCGAGAATTGGTAGATTTGGTGCGATGGTCCAGATTGGTCAGACGACCGAGACGGAGAAGCCCAAGTTTGCATCGCTTCCCATGGGCAAGAATATTGAGACTATCACGCTAGAAGAAGCCCTCGCGGCATTCGCTGGTCCAGCGTCTCTGGGCGAGTATCAGGGCGAAAAAGTAACGACGGGATCTGGTAGATTTGGTCCTTATATCAAGTGGAAGACCATGTTCGTCTCTATTCCCAAGCCCGCCAAAGACAGTGACGGCACGAACGATCTGAGCTTGAGTACCATTACTCTGGAGCAGGCTATTCCTCTGATAGAAAAGAAAATTGAAACGGAAAAAAATAAAAACATACAGGCCTTCGACTATGAGAAGGATAAAATCTACGTCTTGAATGGTATGTACGGACCGTATATAAAGTACGGAAAAACAAACTTTAGAATTCCCAAAGGTGGCAAAGATGCTACGGACTTAACGCTAGAAGATTGTGTTGCGATTATTAGTGCGGGAAAGTTTGGGAATAAGGGATGAGCGCCCACCACGGCGGGTAAAAAAGAAGAGAAGGAAGAGAAGAAACCAGCGAAAAAAGCTGCAGCTAAGAAGCCAGCGGCTAAGAAAACTGTAGCTAAAAAAGCTAAGAAATAATTTTGAAGTCCGGCGAGAGTCGGATTTTTTTGGATTTTAGAAAAAACACGCTCAAATGAGCGTGCTTAATCGTTTTCTCTTACGTTAATAGATCATTACAAGTAGGCTTGTGTTTTAATATAAGATCTTTCTCAATAAGATCTCTATCTTCCTGTTTTGGCACTAGCAAAACACCTATACAATTTCCTAAATTTCTATCGAAACAAGTCTGTTTATGATGAGAGGTGAACCTCGTCGATAAATCATTTGTTTGTCAGATATAAAGCAATGTGTGCTTAGAATTATTTTCTGTAAGCTTTCCTACCGTATAAATGCCCTTTACAGAATTGAATGTTGTACTCATAGAGTACAAGTTGAAAACATACCTCTTTCAAGATATTCCTTCAAGAATAATTGTTTTGTTTAAATCAGTCATTACAAATAGTATATAGGTTAAAATTACTTGCAAAGATACGTCCAATATGTATTAGTAACTTGCTAAGATTACGTACAATTGTGTATAAAACCCATAGGGAATCCTCCACTTCGCAAGAGTTGGGGATTTTTCTTTATACAAAGTTTTGGTACTTTGTATGATTTACTTCATTTCCTTTTCCGAGGATGCTTTTTTCAAATTTTTTCTTTTGGTAGACTAAACTTAGCTCTAACGCTGCCGTTTTCTTGCCTTAATCATAGTTTTATTTCGGTTAGAATGTAAAATACACAGAATGTGATAGCTAGTATATAATGAAATAGAAATCCAAATCAAGACTAAATACGAATATCCGTATTTATAACAATTTACTCCAAAATCGACTAATTCAACTATAACCTTCCCCGAACTATATTATTCCCATTTCCCCTTGATTTTTTGTTTTTTTTCAGTATTAATATTTACGTACATTTGCATTTATCAATGCAATAACTATAATTAGTTATATTTATAATCTAACCGATTTAAGAATGCTATTGGATTTTTCTTTAAAGAATTATAGATCTTATAAAGAAGAAGTAAAAATCGATTTTACTCCAGAAATTCGTAAAAAATCAAAAGATGATTATAGAGATTCTATAAAAGTCGTTAAATGTGGCAAAAAAAATAAAGAAATAATAAATAGTTCTTTTATATACTGATACAATGGCACAGGTAAAAGTAATCTTATTAGATGATTGTTTAATCTAAAGGAATTACTTAAAAAATCTCGAAATGATGATGAACCTGATTTTTTAAAAGATTTTTATGATCCTTTTTTATTTGATGAAAAATCACAGAAGAAAGATACCTATATAAAAATAAGTTGGCTTATGGAAAAATCAAAAGGTCAAAATATGGAATATCACTATACTATCTCATACAATAAAAACTTAATATCCACAGAGGAACTGAATTGAATCAACATGAACGATAGAGATCCTAATCCACATAGGAAAGATATCCCAATATTAACGAAATTAGCAAAGACAGGGGACTTTGAAATGAAGAAAATTTATGATTATTTAACTAAAAACATCCTTGTAGTTAACCACAAAATGAGGCATATACCAACCTTCTTTACTAACTATCAAAAGGATAAAGAATTTAAAGTACGAGCAAATAATTTTATAAGAAAAGCTGATTTCTGAATCAGCTGACTAAATATAACTGAACACGAAATACAGGAAATTATGAAAACCTGAGATAAAAAATTAAGACAAGAACTTATGAATTTTATCGCAACAAGAAAATATGTAGAAAAAGATGCAAAGAATAACAAAATAATGATTATAAATCCAACCACGATTCATGAAATAAAAAATTCGCTATGAGAAAAGATAAATTCTTTTTCATTAGATCTAGAGGAAGAATCCCAGTGAACACAGGAGCTTATGGCTATTTTATACTATATATATAGGGCAACCAAAAATGGCGGTGTCTTGTGTATAGATGAATTCACTTCTTATCTACATCCTGCCTTAGTAAAATTAATTATCAATATATTTAGAAATGAGGACAATAAGTGACAATTAATAATAACAACACATGATGTATATTTATTGGATAGTCTTAAATTAAGAAGGGACCAGATATGGATTACGAACAAGACCATTGATTCTCAAGAAACAAATATTATGCGTATTAGCCGCGAAGAAAGCAGATCAGAGATTAATATGGCGGATAGATTTATGTTTTGACTATATTGATCTATACCTCCTACTTTAATTAATGATTTCTAAGCTATGGGTAAGAAGATTCCAGTACTCCTTTTTGTAGAATGAAAAAGTGAGAACAATTATTTTACAAAACTATTGCCCAGAATTCCGTATGTTGGACATTGATATACAATAATAACCCAAAAATCTCAATCAAAGAATCATAAGATTATCCAAGAAATGCTCCTGTATATTAAAAATCATGAACTTGATTTTAAAAAAAAATATTTATTATGGGATAAGGATGTAATAGACAACAATGAATTTGAAAAAATAATATCGCTAGCCAAAAAAAATAACATATCTGTATTATTTTCAAATCCCTGTTTCGAAGTTTTTTTATTACTCCATTATAAAGAATTTAATTGCGAACAGAATAATCGTTGGTATTATGATGAATTAAGCAGAGAGATGCAATTAAATAAATTAGGCGGATATGAGAGGAATAAAGCAAAATTAGATGACCATGGCAAATATGACGAATTAATAAAATATTGAAAATTAAGGGAATATTTGAAAAACATAAGGAAACTTGAAGCTCACCATAAAAGAGAAAATAAGTGAAAAATAAATCATCTACTTAACCCATATACGAATATACTTAATTTTTTTGATGATATATGACTCACTCACGAATTAGAAAAATAATTAAAGATTTTTTATGTGGAAATAAATTTCCGATTTTATTCCGACTCATTTAATTTTTCTTTCTTCCAATGCTCATCCTTACCGCCTTGGCCACCGGAGGTGGATGGAAAATGGAAGATGGAAAATTGAGCTTGAGAATTTATAAATATGCTCCCCGGGGAGAAAGGAGAAAAAGCTGGTCAGGGAGGGCTGGCTTTTTTGTAATTATTAACTATCATTACTCCTTTGTCAAATTTTACCTTGACAGAGAAAATACGATTGCTATAATTCCATCATATTTATATTTTAATCGATGAAGATGGAACTAAAGGTATTTGAGCATGCAAGACACATTAATGGGTATCAGCACGACTTCTGGAAAGCACGTGAATTGGCAAAAATTTTGGAATATTCTGATTATCGTAACTTTCTCAAAGTTGTAGACAAAGCAAAGACAGCTTGTATAAACAGTGGTCATGACACCAAGGAGCATTTCGTTGATATCACCGAACCCCAAAAATCCCGCAATCAGTACTGAGAAGTTGAATGACAAACAATTTCTGATATTGTACTTTCTCGTTATGCCTGCTATCTTATTGTACAAAATGCAGATCCTTCCAAAGAAATCGTTGCTCTTGGACAAAGCTATTTTGCTATCCAGACAAGGAAACAAGAGATCCAAGACCAGAATTTGGAAGATACCAAGAGAGTATATCTCAGAGAAGAAATGAAAACGCATAATAAGAAATTGATGAGCACAGCCAAAGAGGCTGGCGTACATAATTATGCATGATTTAACGATGCAGGATATTTGTGATTGTACGGGCTAAGATCTAAGCAAGTGCAAAAAGTAAAATGACTTAACGATGCAGATAATTTATTGGATCATATTGGCAGCGAAGAATTAGCGGCGAATCTTTTTCGTGCGACGCAGACAGAAGCCAAGATCAAGAGAGAATGAGTCAAGGGCCAAGAGAAAGCTGATCTTACTCATTTTGAAGTTGGTAAAAAAGTAAGAAAGACTATCCAAGATATCTGAGGTACAATGCCAGAAAAATTACCCGCAAGCGATCATATCAAAGAAGCCAAGAAGAGAATGGGTCAGCAGAAAAAGCAGAAATTAAGATAAGGGAAAAATTTTCATATTGGAAATTTTCAGCCAATCCGTATACAGTTTTAGTTTAATTCTTTTTCTTCCAATGCTCATCCTTACCGCTAACGGAAAGTTCTTGTACAATTATAGTATAGACCCCTACCTCCCCAAACCACTTGCCGACTGCAAGATCGCATATATCATTACTGCTGCCCTCAAGATGGACGAAACGGGCGAAGTAGAGAAGGCAAGATTATGGGACCACATAAGGAGATATAAGGAGAAGATGGATGAACTGAAGTATGACTATACGGAGCTGGATATCGCTGGCCTCTCGCCAGAGGAACTGAAAGCTACCTTGAGTATGTACGACATCATCTTGGTAGAATGAGGCAATCCATTTTACTTGCTCAAAGTTGTCCGCGAAACCGCCTTCCAATCCACGATGGAAGAACTGATGAAGCAGTGAGTGACCTATATCGGCAAGAGCGCTGGCTCTTACATCGCTTGCCCGTCATTGCAAGTGTCTACGCGGTCTAAACTAAGCTTTGATAAATTCGGTGTTACTGATATTAGCGCGATGCATCGGGTGCCATTTTTTGTGAAAGCACATTATACGCCAGAGATGCACGATGGGCTCATGATGCAAGCTAAGGAACTCCCCGCTCCCCTCTATGCATTGGACAATGATCAAGCATTGGTGGTGGATGGAGAAAAAGTGGAACTGATTGGTGGTGGCAGTGAAAATATTTTTTGAAACAATTAAAAAGATAAACAATCCAAGGTGTCGCCATTACCAAACCAACGAAAAAAGAAGTCAAAGCAGGCAATGGAAAAAATATATGATACAAGAAAACCTCTTGGACTGCCCTAATGGCGACGAGGGGTTTTTGGTTACTTTTTGACCCGGGAGCAAAAAGTGACACCCCGTAGGGCCCCCGCCGGGAGGCACCAGAAAAAGAGTATGGCAAAAAGTAGGTCCTACGGAAACAAGAAAAGAAGGAGAGTAAGGCCCAGCGTAGTGGTGGGAAATGTGGATTGCTTCGTTCCTCGCAATGACGATGGGAAGCGAGGGAAAAAGAAAAAAAAATGTGAAAGTTTTGAAAGCTCCGAGTCTAAAAATCCGCCCCCCTAAAAAAGGGTACCTCCTCCTTTCAAATAAAGGAGGACAAACAATATTTTTTTATTTTTTCGTAAGTGAAAAAAGAGTTGAAATTTAGTGAAGAATATATATACTATTCTTATGTTTTTATTCACTTATGACAGTATCATGAGTAATCAGATCGCTTTAACAATAGACTCCAAGCTAAAATCTGCCTTTACCAAGCAATTGAAGAAAGAAGGCATGACCAGTAAATCTTTCTTTGTCCAATGCGTCAAAGCATTTAACGAAGGTAAACTTCGTCTTGGCTTGATGACCCAGTCTGATACTGACTTGGACTACTACAATCATCCTGGATTCGTACAGGTCAACGAGCCTGCAAGCGAGGTTTTAGCATGGATGAAAAAACATGCTCCTAAGAAAAAATAGCGATGAAAGAGTGGCAAAAGTTTCTCTTGCAGATCCAGGGAACATGATATTATGATAAGATTATGCAGGCTATCTCCAAATGTCAAAATAATGATATTGCTGATCTTGATATCAAAAAACTTTCCTGATCAGAAGATTTGCGAAGAATTAGAGTCGGGAAATATAGAATATTGATAAGAAAGACTGCTCATGGAATGGAGATCATCAACATCGGTTCTAGAGAAGGATTTTACGAGAAGTAATATGCTTCTGAGTTTTTGCTGTTGGAAATAAACTAATAATCTATATACACACATTAATTTACTCTATCAGAAAATCACATGACTCAACAAGAAGATTTTATGCGTGAGGCAATCGCCTTATCTGCTAAAAATATCACAGAAAAAAACTGAGGACCTTTTGGCGCGGTTGTCGTGAAGGACGGAATGATTATTGGTCGTGGCTATAATCACGTCGTCGCGAATAATGATCCAAGTGCTCATGGTGAAATTATGGCGATACGCGATGCTTGTACGAATTTAAAAACTTTTGATCTTGCATGATGTGAAATCTATACCAGCTGCGAGCCATGTCCAATGTGCTTGTGAGCGATTTACTGGGCAAGAATTGGGAAAATATATTATGGTAATACAGAGCAAGATGCTCATGATATAGGATTTGATGATGAGATTTTTTACGATGAATTTAGTAAACCGATAACTGAGAGAAAAGTTCCTATGATGCAAATGAACTATGATGAAGCGAGGAAAGTATTTGATGAGTGGAAGAAATCGGTTGATGATA
>JAPLUV010000007.1 GCA_026397395.1 candidate division SR1 bacterium
CCTCGGCGACCCAGACTTTCCTATGGTATCCGTAACCAAAGTAGAGATAGACAAATCTGATGACGAAGAAACAACGCATGAATTAAATTTTTATTTCAACGAAGAAGGAACTTCAGTAAATGTTAATCTTGATGAAGAATTACTCTTTGAAGAAGCTGTCGATCTCCAGGAAGATGCCAAGAAGAAAATGCAGGTCATGGACAAATTAAATAAATTTATCTTCCTAGTAACCGAAGAATCCAAAAAAATAGAAAAAGAAATTAAGCTCAGAGAAGCCGAACAAGAAGAGAAGAGAATGTTGCAAGATATCTTTAGAAATTTCTAAATTTTCATAATAAAAACATAGCCCGCAATCCTGCGGGTTTTTTCAAATAAGAAAAAGTGACCTGCTAAACTAGCAAGATCACAAATTCGGTAATACTTTGTGTAAGTGTCGATAAGCGGTCACCTACTTCGCTTTCTTTGATTTGCCCTGTTTTGCAAGTTTTTTCTTCGCAAGCTCTTTTTTTGCATCTCTTTTTTTCTTATCAGCTAAGCGTCGAGCAGTTTTTTCTGCTTCTAGCTCTGCTGCTAATATGGGATGCTTGCGAGTGAAGGCTCTTTCGTCTTCTCGCTTTTTAAGAAGAGCACGAAAAGCTGCTTCTTCGACAGGATCATTCACCGCAGATTCATTTTTTAGCCGTTCGGCTTGTAACTGTTCTCTGAGTGATTCGTTTTGCTTTCTTTCCCTTCCATAGTGGATATCTCCTACTTTAATTGATTGGATGGGAGGTTTTGGAATAAGTGCCATAAGTCGTTTGTTTAGTTTCTGCTTTTTTTTAACGACAAGAGTATAGACATTTCCTGATAAAAAACAATATGAAGTGAAGCTTATGTTGCAATTTCAAGCCAAAACCTTATTTTTGTTCAGCATTTTATCTTTTTACTTCACGAACATGGAAACAACAACGGTTGCTAAGATTTACAAGGATTACGAGCAGATGATAAATAATACTATCAATATAAATTGACGAGTAAAAAGTGTCAGAGATTCCAAAACCTTCGGATTTATTGAACTCAATGACGGTTCTTATCTCAAAAATATTCAAGTTGTCTTCGAAAACGATTTGTCCAACTTTGACGCTATCTGTAAGCTCGGCGTCTGAGCTGCTATTTCGGTTGCAGGAACATTAGTGAAATCGCAATGAGCCAAGCAAGCTTTCGAAGTTAAAGCAAATGAAATAACTATCGTCGGCGAATCACCATCAGATTTTCCTTTACAAAAAAAAGGACACAGCTTCGAATACTTACGCGAAATTGCTCACTTGAGAACAAGATCAAATACTTTCTCAGCAGTCTTTAGAGTGAGGAGTTTACTTGCGTTTGCTATCCATAAATTTTTCAACGAACAAGGATTTATTTATGTACATACACCATTAATTACAGGAATTGATGCTGAAGGTGCGGGTCAAATGTTTCAAGTTTCCACATTAGATATGATGAATGTACCAAAAGATAAAGAAGGAAAAGTTGATTATTCCAAAGACTTTTTCGGTAAACAAGCATCACTAACCGTGACCTGACAACTCGAAGCAGAAACATTTGCTACGGCATTTGGTAAGGTTTATACTTTTGGGCCAACTTTCCGCGCAGAGAATTCCAACACGACTCGTCATCTATCAGAGTTTCGAATGATAGAACCAGAAATTGCGTTTGCAAACTTAGATGACAATATCCAGCTCGAAGAAGATATGCTCAAATATATTTTCCAATACGTGCTCGACAAGATTAGAAAAATTAGTAAACGCAAAATTCGCCAGAGTAAGCTATACAGAAGCAATCGATATTCTTCAAAAAGCTAAACAGAAATTTGAATATCCGGTATCACGAGGTATGGATATCCAAACAGAACACGAAAGATATTTATCTGAAACCACCTTCAACGGACCAGTCTTCGTCACGGATTATCCCAAAGACATCAAAGCCTTCTACATGAGAATGAATGACGATGGCAAAACCGTCGCTGCGACAGACCTCTTGGTACCTGGTATCGGAGAGATGATTGGCTGATCACAAAGAGAGGAAAGATTGGATGTATTGGAAAAAAGAATCAAAGACATGTGATTGCCTATAGAAAATTATGAACGATATTTAGACTTGCGTAAATATGGAAGCGTGCCACATGCAGGTTTCGGAGTGGGATTTGAAAGGTTGATTATGTATGTCACCGGTATGGAAAATATCCGCGATGTGATACCATTCCCAAGAGCGCCAAAGCAGTGCGAATTTTAGATTGACTAAAAATCATGAAAACGAAGTATCGAATCTATGTATTTTTGTTAATTGTATTTATGCTTCTAGTAATAATTTTTTGTCCGTGGATTTTACAAAAATAATTCAATATAGAGACATTAAATGATAAAGCTCTTTTTGGAAATATGTATTGAATAGTAACATCCTTATTTTCCTGATTAGCCTTTTTATGAGTAATTGTATCATTGTTTTTACAGAGAGAAGATTTGAAACTAACAAGGGAAGAATTAAAATTAACAAGAGAAGAACTGAGATTACAGAGAATTGAATTAGAAAGATCAGCAAGATCTCAAGAGAAGTCAGAAGAAATATCTAGAGATATAGCAAAACTGAATGGATTAAGTAGTTTGTTAGATTATAGTATGAACAACAAAAATTATCAATCTTCTATTGATGAGTTCTTATGAAAATGATGAGCAGAAGAAATTAAGAATGATATAAAAAATATTGTCAGTAAATTAAAATAAATTTAATTTCTAAAACCGTAAATGAATCAAACTCTCAAAAACATTTTCTTCCCCTTCGCTACCGAGAAATATAAGTTTCTTGAAAATAAATGGCGACATAGATTAATGAAGGCGGTATTCGTTGTTCTAATAATTTTTTGATTATATTTTTTACGAACAAAAATAAGTTATATGGACTTATGCATCAGATGGGATTGTCAAAATATGGGTTATGGCTATATGGGGGCATTAAGAGAGTGTATTAATAGCGATGCTAATTGAGAATACTTGAGTATAGGTAATTTACTGTTGCCGTTAATAATAACTATTATAAATTATTACATATTACAAGTAATATATTTTAAAATAATGGTTTACATCATCTACGGCAATAAGAAAAAATAATTTATCTTCTTTTTTCCTCATGTCCCAGATAAAATATATTTTCCGAGATTTTTGGTGAACAGTGCCAAGATAAATATCAAGAAAGACGGTTATGTCGCTCAGTTGGAGAGAATGTACAATTTACCTAGATCAATCCTTTTTGAGTATCTTTCAGCTCCGATGGATAAGTTTAGAAGATGAGAAATATCTGAGAAAGAGACCCGAGAAACATTTTCCAAAAACATTGGACTCCCCATGAACAAAAATATCTCTATACTATTTCATACCTCATTAGATGACTATTCAACACTCTACCAAAGTATTATCGCTTTCGTAAAAAAATTACAAAAGAATAGGTATAAATGTATTATTCTCTCTGATGATTTTGTTCCGCAAACGAAGAAGAACTACAAAGCCTGACGATACAAAAGCTTTGATGATCTACTTATTTCATGTGAAATTTGACTAAGTAAGCACGACGATAGAATAAATGGCACCACCAAAATATTTTCTTATGCGCTCAAGAAATATAACATAAAACCTTGAGAGGCCATTTTGGTGGATGATGTAGAAAAAAATTGTAAAATAGCTAAAAAGATTTGAATAAAAACTGTAGTAGCTACATCACCAAGACAGACGATTAGAGATGTTAAGAAGCTTTTAAAAATTAAATAAAACTCATGACCCAATCCTTCTGAATTGCCGTCAAATGACTTATCCAAAATCCTGAAGGCAAATATCTTATCATCTACAAGAGCGATCTTGATGAGGTAAATCCCAATGATTTTGATATCCCTGGAGGGAGAATCAATCGATGAGAAAAAATAGAAGATGCACTTCATAGAGAAATCAAAGAAGAAGTCTGATTGAAAGTTGTTATCCAAAAGCTCAATAATACGCGATGATTTACCAAAGAGGAATTACATCTTGTCTGAATCACCTTCTTGGCTACCTGTTCCGACTACGAACACATTACCTTGAGTCACGAACATACTGGCTTTCAACGGAGAACTAAAGAAGAAATTCTAAACTGAGATTTCCCAGCTTGGCTAAAAGAGGAGTTCCAAAAGATTTAATTTATAAACTATTCCAAATGAAACAGATTATTTTCATCAGATGAGGAGAGGCTTTTGATACTGAAGAACAGTATCTGGACTATCTCAAAAAGAGAAAATATGATCCATTTGATCAGAGTAAGTCTTGGAAAGATTGGATAGAATGGGCGTTGAGTGATAAGTATGAAATGATGGCTCCCGTGATGCCATGTAAGCAAAATGCAACCTATGTGGCATGGAAAATCTGGTTTGAAAAATTACTTCCTTATCTCAATGAGGAAGAACTTATCGTCATTTGAAGCTCTTTGTGATGAACATTTCTTGCAAAATATCTCAGCGAAAATACTTTCCCCAAAAGGATATCTCAACTGCATTTAGTTGCTCCTGTTTTTGGTTCTGAAGGGTTAGTAGATGAAACAATAGGTGACTTCGCCTTTGATCCAAATAAGCTTGATACTATGGAAAAACAGGTAGATAAAATTTTTCTCTATGCATCTACAGATGATCCATTGGTTCCTATCAGTCATTGTGAAATGTACAAAAAATATGTGCCTAGCACAGAAGTATTAATTTTCCAAAATAGATGACATTTCTTTCAACCAGCACTGCCTGAATTACTAGAAAATATTGGTGCTTACCAAAAATAAAAACTACTGATTTTCAAAGACTTCGTAAAATAGGATTTTAAACAGGATACAGGCTGAAAAATTGAAGTTTGTCGGTATATTTTTTAGTATTGACTTAACGAAACAAATATATATAGTATAAATAATAAAAAAGAAAAGAAATCACTTAAACAAATAATAATCACTTAAAAATTAAAAATCATTATGGCAAACAGTATGGTTATCCAATCGTTGTCGTGTGTAGTACCGGCAACATGTCCAAATCGCTGCAAATTTTGTGTATCACATCTACACGAAAAAGATAGAGCTACCTATCGCAATCACATTGAAAAAAATCGCCAGTTCAAAGATTTGTATGAGAAAGATTATCTGGATGCATTAGCATTTGCAAGAGATAACGGTTGTAATACATTGATGTTGACAGGTGATGGTGAGCCGATTTTCAATCCAGGATATTTGGATATGATCGCTCAACTCAATGCTAAACTAACTCAGCCATTCCGATGGATAGAGCTACAAACAAGTGGTGTCAAACCGCTTTCAAAATCAGGGTCCAATGATGACAGTTTCCTCCAGTAATGATATCTTTATAAAAAAGTTTCCATTCTTTCCCATATATAGTACTGACTATTTTTTTACCTAGAGAAAGTTCATTATATTCACCAAAGGAAATGTTTGGTGCTGTGTTATGAAATTTTCTAATATTAATATTTCCAAATGCTGTATTAAGAAAATGAGCTACACCATCAAAGACCTGCTTTTGTACAGTAGGATCAGCAGTAATTTTACTCGTAGAGACAGTCATAACTCTAGTTAATAAATGGTCTATATCTTCTTGAAATCACTCTTGTGGATTTGCCAAAATAGCATTGATCTTGTTCATTGTTCAAGCAACGCGATGTAGTTTTGTTTGTAAAGAAGTATCTGCTGATTTTGTATGTAATATTGTCATTATGCTACAAGGAATAAAAATGACCTAATAAGTATAGTCAAATATTCCATTCTGTCAAAGAAGGAGGGGATTAACTAAAGGTAATATTTCCTTTCATAGTTGATTCACTTGCTGACTCATCCTTTTTACTGGTTTCCATATTTTTCTCTTGGCTTCTAGATTGTTGAGGTCTGTCACCTTGTGGCGCTGCATCATCTTTCATGCTCAAGGAGACCTTCTGTCTCTCGAGGTCAATATCTATGACTTTGACTTTTACTTGCTGACCTACTTTTACCACGTCGACAGGATTATTTACGTAATAGTTCGCCATCTGTGATTTGTGCACCAAGCCATCACTATGGAGTCAGATGTCCACGAAGGCTCAGAAGTCTGTTACATTTCTTACGATACCATCCAATTTCGTTCCAATTTCCAAATCAGTTATTTCTAGAATAGTTGACGAGAAACATGGCACTTCCAATTCATCTCTAGGATCTAAACCTGGTCTTTGGAGTTCAGCCAAGACATCTTTTAATGTTTCTAGTCCAATTCAATACATCTCCGACCACTTTTGGATTGTTTCGTTCGCACTCAAACGTGCTCCTCGCAATGACGACTCCAAAGGTAATTTCAAATCTTTTTTCTTAATCCCCAATTCCTTTTCTATCAGCTCATAGACTTGCTTATGGATCTCTGGATGGATTCCTGTCTCATCAAGTATTTCTTTTCCTCATTTAATTCTCAAAAATCCTATGGCCTGTTCATAGGCTTTGGGACCCAATCATTTCACTTTCTTGATCTGCGCCTTGCTGGTAAATTTTCCATTTTCATCTCTGTAGGCGATGACATTTTTTGCCACGGTTTCGCTGAGTCCAGCGATGTATTGCAGTAAAGTATAGCTCGCTGTATTCACATCTACACCAACACTATTTACGATATCTTCTACTTTTTCTTCTAGCTTTTCTTTTAGAAATTTCTGATCGACATCGTGTTGATATTGACCAACACCAATCGATTTAGGATCAATTTTTGTTAATTCCGCCAATGGATCTTGGACTCTATGAGCGATGTTAATCGCACCTCTGATGGTCACATCAAGATCTGGATATTCGTCCTGAGCGAGTTTAGATGCCGAATAGACGGATGCACCAGATTCGGAGGTGATCATGTATTTCACATTCAGTTTGTATTTTTCTATAAACTCACTGACTACTTTTTCGGATTCTCTAGAAGCCGTTCCATTTCAGATGACGATCAAATCTATCTTATATTGATCAACTAATTTTTTCAATGTCTCCCAAGCTTCGGTAATCTTCTTCTGTGGCTCAGTAGGGTAGATGACAATTTTATCCAAAAATTTTCCCGTTGCATCGACGACAGCGAGTTTACATCCTGTCCTAAATGCAGGATCAAAACCAAGCACGGTCATTCCCTTAATCGGCGGCGTAAGTAATAAATTTTTCAAATTTTCTCCAAAGACTCTGATCGCCG
>JAPLUV010000039.1 GCA_026397395.1 candidate division SR1 bacterium
GGTTAATTTCTTACCAAATTGCGCAAAACGCGGGTCTATCTGCCCACTAAATCTAGTTTTAGCCCCAATTCGATGGTTTCTCGGATGATTTCACCGACGGATTCGACCTCAATCAGGAATCCATCATGACCAAAGGATCAAATCCCTTGTCTAGCATAGTTTGATAGCTTCGCGTCAAAACTGTCTGAATATCTTCTCATATAATAAATTCTGACAGAAAACTGGCGGCGGCTGTCGTGATGGTTGAACAATTCCCGTCGAAACTGTAGTCTTGTATCTTGTTGTCTTCAATAACGAGATAAACAGTAATGTCATCTCAGCAGATGAAGTTACCTTCATGTTGTTTGATCGTATATGTAGCTAATGCAAAATTCTGAAGTGGGTTTTTGGAATATTCTTGGATTAACAAACCATTCTCTTCATTCATGATCTAGTTTGTAAGTGGCGTAAAAGTCTTCAGGTCTATAAAGTCTTCAGGTCTATAGAGTCCTCTGACTTTTGACTTTATGACTTTAGACTTTCAGACTATATTCTATATCGTAAGTGTTCTACTAATCTCTTGATAGTAAGAATAATTTTGTTGGTAAGTTCGATGAATCCTTTCATGGCAATGATCTCAAACTGCTCTATCTGATCAGCAATATTTTGCATCGTGATCAAAAATTTATTTGAATTTACTTCCAATATTACACCAAATTGATTTTCTCCTTCTTGAGTAAACGTTGCTCTAATGTTTCCTAGGCTACTTGTTCTTTGCATCATGTCGCCTGAAGTAAGGAGAATAAGTTGGTTCATATCGTGAATGTAGACAAAAATAAAATGAAGGTGACGAAGTAATAGATTTTTGTCTACTCAATGCAATAGAAAAGTGACCAAAATTTTTGTGGAAAAATCCCCTTGATTTTTTGGTAAAAATCGTTAGATTATTTTCGTTGAATTTAGCCTTGCCTACTGGCCTATGAAAAATCAAAGTTTTGACATCGTGGTTAAAAAGTTGATGAAACTCAAATGAAAATTGATTGACATCAAAAAAATTGGCGATATACTTAGTAACGTCCACGATGAATCTACCCAACAAAAAGTGTATAAAATGGTCTATTATCTCAAGAATAGATGATATTTATGTACGATCAAAAAAAATATTTTCTTAGTCAAAGATCCAGAAGCAACTATATCAGATGAATTTATTATTGATCGTTTTTATCGGCAATTAGTAAAGAAGCACTGCCGTGAGTTCCTCTCCTCTACTCGATATATCGGATGAGTCAAAGCATTGGAATTGAATCTCTCATCCTTTGATGCACCTGATGAACTGCTTATCTGTAATCAAACTAAACAAGCAACGGAAGTTATTATGCTCCAAAAACAAATTGTTTTCAAAACGTATTCCAAAGCGAAAGAAAAAGGAAATCTTTTTACGTTTTTTAATAGTATGACAAAAAAAATAGCTGTACATGGAATTCAATTTCCTGTAGCTTGTCTTGAATTGTCTATATTGGAAAGTTTGTACAATCCGTCTATGGTTTCGCAGGGATACGTCAATGAGTTAGTCAAAAAGGTGTTGAGAAAACAGCGAAAATCTTTGGATATTACTATCCGGGCAAGTATTTTGAAAAAAAACAAACATCATACGAGTATCAATAGGTTGCATGCATTGGCAAAGACCATTGATCAGACATTGGCCGATAAGATTAAGGCAATTATTAAGAAATATGGATATTTTATTAGCTAAAGTCCTCTAGAAATTGTTTCATATCTGGAATGTGTTTTTCTGGGTTATTTTGGTATTTGAAGTCTATATGAACATTACTTCTTTACTTTCTACTTTCAAATATCTTCACATATCTGTTACATTATAATTGTTAAAATGTAAGTGTGGAAGGTCCATCATCCCACTTGCACAAGTATAGCCAATAGGTTGCCCTGCTTCTACTTTCATTCCAATATATATATCATCCGGGTTGCTGTGCCCATATTCAGAATAAGATCAAAATCAATGCTTTATACGAATATGATTATATGGTAATTTTCAATATTTTTCTAGGTCCATACCATATCCATTATTCCCTGTCTCGATGTGGTCAATCATTCAGGCGTTTGCAGCTAATACTGGTGTTCATATAGGCACCAAAAAATCTTTGGCATTTTGGGCACTGTATATTTCTCTGTGTGTAATAGGACTTAGATCTATATAGAATTTTTTCCATCGTCAAAGACTTAATATTTCTAGTAACTCTGGTTTCGCACGTAAATCTTCTGGCCATTTTTGATTGACTAAACCTTTGCCTAGAACTTTCTCTAACTTTAGTACAACGTCATCTTTGTAGATATTTGCTGTATATTTGCTTAATTCGCGAGTTCTTTTGTCTGTTGGTATTGGAAAATGACAGATTTGCATGTTTATTGAGACAATATAAAAATCAGCATTTTTTATATAGATTTATGATAAAAAGTCAACTTTTCTTAAAAGTTAATTATTTTTTCACTATTTTCTTAATCTCTTCCAATAACTCTAATTGTCCTTCCTGTAACTTAAACATTTTCTTCATTTGCTCTATGACGAGGATGTTTATTTTTTCATCCATATTTCTAATCTGTGTCTCTGCTTTGAGGTTGATAATATAGTCATCCTCTGCCCTCTTGCGATCTATTTCTTCTTTTCTATTTTGACTCATCATGATGATAGGTGCTTGGATTGCGGCTAAACATGATAAAACAAGATTTAGTAAAATAAATGGATAAGGATCCCATCATCTATTTGCCAGAAACATTGCATTTGTAAGTATTCGTAACAAAAGAATCACTCCAAAGATAATGATAAATCTCCAGCTTCCTCCAAATGATGCTACTCCATCGGCCATTCTTTGACCAAGTGTGAGCTTGCCTGCGCTGGCTTCAAGAAGAGTCTGCGTAATGTTCTCGTTATTTTTAATCGCATCAGCGACAAGTTGATTCATCTTATTGATCTTCTTGGCTTCTTGGCTCATGAATCTGTCTGCTGGCTTTTGTGGCATTATGAAATTTTACATAAATAAAGCTATTTTGTCTCACTAAGATTCCGCCTGCCTGCCGGTAGGCAGGGCCGCAAAACTTATCGCCGGAATGACGAGCACGGGTGGATTATCCAACACTTCACTCCATCTCTAGATCAATTAACTTATTTAATTCTCCTGCATATTCTAATGGCATCTTTTTTACCACTTCAGAAAAGAAACCGTTTACGATCATAGACATTGCTCTCTCAGCTTCAATGCCACGAGACATGAGATAAAATAGCTGTGCTTCATCTACCTTGCCTGCGCTGGCCTCATGAGAGACGATGCCATGCTCGTTTTCTACCTGTATATCTGGGATTGTATTACTTACAGAAATGTCATCTAGGAGTAACGCATCACATTGGGTACTATTAACAGAATGATTCGCTGATTTTGCTATTTTTACTAGGCCACGATAGGTGGCGATGCCGCCATGTTTGGAAATAGATTTAGATACAATCCTTGATGAGGTATGTTCGCCGATGTGAATGACTTTACTTCCCGTGTCCTGATGCTGTCATGTCGAAGCAACCGCAATACCGAGTAAGTCAGTTTTGCTGTAGTTTCCTTTTAAAATGCTACAAGGATAGAGCATTGTCGTGCATGATCACATATTTCCGTTCACCCATTCCATATAACCATGCTCCTCTATCACTGCTCTCTTGGTATTTAAATTGTAGGTATTGGTAGATCGATTTTCTACGGAAGAATACTTCATCTGCGATTTTTTTCCTACATAAACCTCAACTAAACCTGCGTGCAATGATGCTTTATCAAACTTAGGAGCTGAACATCATTCGATATAATTGCCTTGTGCATCATCATCTATAATGATCAATGTATGTTCAAACTGGCCTCCTGCATAGGTATTCATACGGAAGTACGCTTGGAGTGGCTCATCGAGTTTGACTCCCTTGGGGACGTAAATGAAGGTTCCTCAGCTTCGTACTGCTCCGTGCAATGCCGCAAATTTATGATCGGTTGCTGGCACGAGTTTCATGAAATGCTGTTTGACTAGGTCTGGATATTTCCTTACGGCTTCTGGCATATCTTCAAAAATAACACCCATTTTTGCTCGTCTTTCTTTTATCTTATGATACACATTCAATGAATCGTATTGTCATCACGCGCCAGCGAGATATTTCCTCTCGGCCTCTGGGATTCCAAGCTTCTCAAACTTTTGCTTAATATCTTCTGGAACTTCATTTCGATCATTGGCGTAATTATTGTTTTCTTGCGATGGCTTGGCGTAATAAACAATGTCATCAAGGTTTAACTTTTTTAGGCTAGGTCATCGCTTGGGTAATGCAAGTTCGTGAAAAATTCTTAATGATTCCAAACGATGCTTGAGCATTCGTTCTGGCTCATCTTGTTGCTTGGAAATTTCTCTTACCGTAGATTCTGTCAATCCGGTAAGATAGACATCGTAGCGTATATTATCTGCTGATTCTAGGGTGGTTTTGAGGGACATATTGGATTTTGAATTCTAAATTTTGGATTATTATTTCAGCGCTTATAGTAAGAAAAAATTGTAATTTTTCAATTGTTTGTTTGGCTTATTCTCTTTCTATGCTTGTTTCCGTAGGACATACTTTTTGGCATTGCCCTCCCGCTGGTGCGGGACAGGCGCCAAGTAAGCAAAAAAGTCTAGGCCTCACCATCCGCCATTTTGGTTCGGCCTTTGGGCTTGCTTAGTCGTTGTGTGTCTTCCAGCTGGAACCACCACATTCTGTTTGTTTTTTATTTCCAGAAATATTTCTTATCTACTTTCCCATTGATTATTTCTATTCCATCTTTTTCTAATCTTTCAATTTTTTCTTCACATCATCTTGTGCTGCTATATCCTCAGAGTGTTCAGTCTGAACGTAATACTTTATAACAGGGATATCTATCTGGTTCTTGATTTTTGCCCATAACAATACCGACCGTCCTTGGGTGAATATGAAATTTCTTGGCAATGGTTTGGTAGCTTACAACCTTGCCTTTGGGGATGGTAGCGAGAAAGTGATAGATGTCCATAAGTTATTTGATTATGAATATTTTTTTACTCGTTTATATGTCTCTGCAAAGAGTTTTTCTTCAGTTCCTTCTTCATCAAAGCAATGAAAAGCTTTAGGAATTATTGAAAATGCTTTTGGTTTATTTGCTCATTGATAATATATTTTGCTCTTTTCACGGATATTATCTCCATATCATGCACAAATTATTTTTATAGGAAAGGATATGTCTTTTATATCCTTCATATGATCTCTCGTATATGTTAAGTCATGATACATTTTTTCTCCTATGATATATTTTATACCTCGATCTAAGATGTATGTTTTATTTTTATGATGCAAATCATTACTAATTGATCCCTTGGTGTTGAATGCAGGATCTCGTAAAATAATTCATGATATATTTTTTATTTTTGCTTCTATAATTGCTATTGCGCCTAGACTATGTCAGACAAAAAATATTTTCTGATTTCATTCTTTCTTGAAATATTTTACTACAGTTTCTACATCTTGTATATGCTCTTTTAAACTTGTATCTTCTAGTTGTCTTGCATTTTTTTCTCATCCATAAAGATTAAATCTATACACCGAATATCATTTACTGTTAAAATATTTTGCACCATTAAAAAATATATGTTCGTTTTGATGACCAGTTAACCCGTGAACAAAAATAATCAATCATTTTGATTTTCCTTTGGGAGTATCTAGCGTCCCGAAAATGGTTTTCTTATTTGTTGTTGGAATATTGAGTGATTTTTGCATGGTATGTCTATTTTATTTAAAACCCTCTTTCTTAATTTTTTCAATGAGCTTCTTGTCTCACTTGGCTTTGAGTAGTCATTTTTCCAAGACAACTACTTCGTCAATTTGGATATGTTCGATGATTTTGAAGACGTGCGTGATGAAGATCAGAGAATTTTTTTTGTTATTTATGTTTCACAAAATTTTTGCTGTAGAGGCAATAGCATCTATATCAAGTCCACTATCAATTTCATCTAAGAAGATATATTTTGGTTCAAGTAATTTGAGTTGAAGTATCTCAAGCATTCTCCTCTCTCCTCCACTGAAACCAACATTCAAATCTCTTCGAAGAAATTCTTTATCGATATTTAATTCTATAATCATCGGTTCAATAATTTTTTTGAATCCAAGAAATGAAGTCGTCGTGCCATTTTTTGCATCATAAATAGATCTCAGAAATTCAAATACTTTCACTCCTTTGATCTCTGGGATATGTTGGAATGCGAGAAAAATCCCAAGCTTCGCTCTTTCGTTGGGAGTTAAATCGTTAATATTCTTTTTCTCAATACTCAGTACTCACGACTCTATACTGTATTTAGGATTTCACATTATCGTCATTGCAAGAGATGATTTGCCAGAGCCATTTTGTCCGAGAATACAATAATTTTTCCCCAATTCAAAGTTGAGCGAAATGTCTTTGAGGATTTCTTTGTTTGCTATGGTGACTGAGAGGTTTTTGATTGTTAACATTGGATTGGTTATAAATTAAATGTTGGTCTGAGGGCTACAAATCCTCCGTCTCGCATTCGCTCGCCACCTCCTTTATCAAGGAGGTTTCCAGTTACTTGTTATTGAAAGTCTCCAGTGTTGCCGTAAAATTCTTGGAATAAATTTTGGATATAGTTCATTCATTGATAATCGGGGTCTGATTTTAGTCTCTGGATCTGTCTAATTCGAATCTTATTTTTTTTGTCTACAGATTCCAGGAGTTTTTGGTCATTCGCATCGAGTGGTGTGTAATATATGCCATTGGAACTGCCTGGCGTATTTACTGTATCTCATTTTGGATTGAAACCGTTTAATAATTTATCAATCGTGGACTGTAATCATTGGTTTACCTGGGAATCGTTTTTTGCTTGGCAAAGCTGGCTTATCATATCGGCATTCTTGCTCGCTCGGATGCTGGAGCTTTGCGCGTGCTCTTGCTGAAATCATATCATCTTACTTTGCATATCGTAGATATTTTGCACGATAGAAACATCTTGTGGTTGGATACAGATTACCGGATTATTCCTTTTTTGTTTTAAACTTTTTTGCTGAACAACTTCTTGGTTTGTTAGAATATCGCGTAAATTTGTTAAGTTGGTTTGGCTTGTAGAAATGGTGTTTTGCCGTTGTTGCTTGCAATCGCTCGACGCGGAGCTTGTTTGCAGTGATTGAAGTTCGCTGGTAAGCAATTGTTTCGTAGTATCTATGCTTTGGGTTAATCAAGATATATTTGTAATTACTTCACGTGAAATCGTGTAGCAGGTTTTTGCATTGATTACGATATCAAGCTCCGCGGTAGTTTGAATATTTGTAGAGATATATTGATCTAATTGCTTGTTTGTTTGAAGCTTTTGTGCGAGAAGGAAATCTTTCTGTGCTGATTGCACTAAGGTGGATGCTTGTGTTAATCACGATATACTTCCTCCAGAAGCTTGCTCATAGGCAGCGATGGTTTTGATGACGCCACGATTGTAATAACTCCTACTCTCTTCTCCGCTGATAAGCGCCAGCGCTTGGGTATAATTTCCGCTTTGTAACAAAAGATAAGCGTTACTTGTGGCCACGGTTTCGGGGATGCTTGTTTCCCAGTTGGACAGCATTTCTTTATACAGACGAGGAAAGGCGTTTTGGGTATGTCTCCATGAAGCTGATTTCGTGATAAAAAATCCTACAAAGATGAGGAAGATGCATACGGCGATCCAACTTCAGATTTTGATATATTTGATGCGCATGAAATTCTGGGCACTAAAAAAACTTGTTCGCTGATGATAATAGCTTTTTCATGAGAAACTGCAAATATAATTTGTATTGTTTTCTTGTCTTATCGCTGCGCTTGGCCTTACTTTTGGCTTGATCCAAAAGTAAGCAAAAAATCAAGGCCCTACCTACCGGCAGGCAGGCTCGCAGTCCGCCATGTTGCTCGGCCGGTGGTTTGCTTAGTCCTCGTATGTTTTTCAGCCCCGCCTCACGGCAGATAATTTCTTTAGAATATAATAAAATAATCGTTGCCCTGTGGCAACAATTACTGCCTTCCCGGCTACGACACGTGAGGTTTGTTTAGAAAATTATTAAAATTGATATGTTTTCAATGTTTCGTTTATCATATTCAATTTCTGCAACATGCTATCGCTGATGACATCAAAGTGGTTGACAATGGTGTCTTGGTCGTTGAAAAGTAAGTTGTACTTTTGTTGGAGAATACTCGTGAAGAAAACAATTTTGTCTAGAAGATAGGTCTTGGCATTGGATTGGATTCTGTTTTGTGATGCACAGGTATCACTCGCAATTGATGTCTGGATTGCTTTTTCACTTCCTGATTGATCATATATATTCACACTATCAAAATATGCTTTGTCGGCAATGGTTTTATCTATGAGACAAGCTCTCATATCTAGTTGTAGTAAGGCTAGCTCTTGTCTTAGAAAACTGATAAGCATATCTCACTTTTGTAATGCAGCGTTAGACTGAGTCAAATAATCGCTTAACATTTTTTGTTTGTCTGTAGCAAGTGTTAATCAACCGATGACATCTGTTTTGCTTAAATCTTCTACTTCTTTGAGTGTTGCTAATCCTTCTTCTTCAGGATTGATATTGCTTGTTAGACGAGTTAAACGAAGATGGAGTTTAATTGTCTCAAAGGCAATATTGTTAGCTAAAATTGATTGACTATTTTGCATAGATGTGGTTGAGCTTCCATTCTGATAAATAACATCAGTCATGCCAATCCCCTGTGCAGAGACGGTACCTACTAACGTTAAGAGACTTACTATTCAAATAATCTTTTTCATCTACGAATTGGTTTACTGGTAAATAATGTTTTTTTATTTGATTACATTTACTAAATCTGCCATTGGCAAAAAGATGGAACCAACGATAACTCAAATTACGATAGCGATTAATGCCATCAAGATTGGTTCCAAGAAGCTCATCAAAATATCTATCTTTGTCTGCAAAAGATCACGATAATACTCTGACATCTTTCTGGTTACTTCACCAATATTACCTGTCTCTTCTCCGACATGAACGATTTGAATCAGAATAGGATCAAAGAGTGATGATCATTCCATCGATTCTGCAAAAGAAAATCAAGCTTTGAGATTGGCTTTGATCTCTATCATTTTCTTCTTGTAAAAGAAGTTGGTGAATGAATTGCCGATAAGCTTGAGTGATAAGATTGGACTAATGCCAGCACCATACAATTGTCCAAGAAGCCTAGTAAACTTATACATATAAAATGTTTTAGTTACACCACCAACGGCTGGTATGACAATCATAAGTTTATCTATGACCATTTTGAATCCCAACATGTATTTGTAGAGAAACTTATAGAGTGCAACTAAACCAATGGCGATAATAATCAATAAGTATCGTGTGCTCTTAAAAAATCCTGATGCTCACAACATAAATTTCGTCAAAGATGGCAATGCATCTTGAGAAGGAAACATAGTTACAATAGTCGGAATGACAAAGATGAGAAGAATGATAACTGCGATGATAGAAAATAGTACCAATATCGCTGGATAGGTTGCTGCTTTGGTAATTTTTTGATTTATTCTCTGAGTATTTTCCAATTCATCAGCTGTTTGCTGTAATACTTCAGGCAAGTTACCCATTGTTTCCGCTGATTCTACTAATGCGACTTCATCTTCTTTGAAGAAATAATCGTGATTTTGCATGGCTTGTGATAATTTGTATCCTTGAGTTAATTGGTCAATCAAATCTTCAATGATGAGAATCAATCATTTGCTTGTCTCAGATTTTTTTATAGAAACAAGAGAATCTCTGATTCCAAGTCCAGCTCTTTGAGCCAAAGCGAGTAATCTAAAAAAATTCGTTTTATTTTTGAGCTTGGGAGCATAAAACTTTCTGATAATAAATTTTTCGAATGCATCTGCTTTACTGACTTGAATTTCCATATTGTATGTAAGAGGTAAATTATTTTTACTTGTTTATTGGTTTATTGGGTATTGGTTTATTCGGTGGTTGATTGATGCGACTAAACGAATTCCGAATTCCGAGTAAACCAAGTTATTTATCAAATTTTGCTTTCACATATCTGTAGACTTCGTCTAGGGTTGTTACTCCTTTGATGACTTTGAATACGCCATCCCTTTCGAGATTGATCATTCATTTACTCAATGCGTGATTCTCGATTTCAAACGCAGACTTTCCATCCAGAATTAAATTTTTTATTTCTTCATCGAAGTCCATCATTTCAAATAAACCTACTCTTCCCTTGTATCCGGTTCCTTCACAAATAGGACAAACTGCTCCCGTTTCTGGATCTTTTCCTGTACCGATGGTTACCATACCATCATTGATAAATTCATTTCGTTGCTGTTCACTAATATTTCTACTCATGACTTCTTTCTTGAGCTGTTCTTTATCAAAATTTCTGAAACTTTCTTTAGCGTAGCTGAGTTTAGGATCGTCTTTGAGAGTAACTTTTGCTTTACAATGATCACATACTTTGCGGACCAATCTTTCAGCCATTACTAGATTGAATGTACCTGCAAGCATATATGGTTTTGCTCAGAGATTGTAGACTCTGGTAATCGTTTCTGATGATGAATTGGTATGCACGGTTGAGAAGACGAGATGTCCTGTCATGGCCGATTCCATTGCCATGTCTAATGTTTCCTGATCACGAATTTCTCCAACCATGATAATATCAGGATCTTGTCTAAGTCATCATCTCAATCCATTGGCAAAGGTAAATCAGATATCAGATCTAATTTGTGCTTGATTGAGTCCAGCCATTTTATTTTCTACTGGATCTTCATAGGTAATAATATTTACTTGGGTGGTGTTGACGTATTCGAGGCAGGCATACAAGGTTGTGGTTTTACCTGAACCGGTAGGACCAGTCATGAGGATGATTCCGTTTGGATATTTTAAATGTCTAAAGATAATGTTCTTATTATTTCATTCGATACCCAATTCTTCCAATGGTGGGATATCTTTGGATTTATCTACGATACGCATGACAAGTTTTTCTCATCGAACTGTTGGTAAGGTGTTCGCACGAAGATCAATTTCTTTATTTGTTAAGGTAACATTGGATACTCTCGCATCTTGAGGAACTCTTTTTTCATCAGGTCTCATTTGTCCAGACTCAATTTTGAATTTGGAAATAATGCTCTCATGAAGATTCTTGGGATATTGCACAAGTTCTTCCATGATTCCATCAATTCTTAGTCTGATTCTACAGTAATTTTCCATAGGCTCGATATGGATATCAGAAGCTCATTTTTCTACTCCGACGGTCAATAAATTATCAAAAATCTTGACCACGTCTGATTGAACGATCGCCTCATCTAATTTTGCTTTGTAATCAATTTCTGTCATTGAATGATAAAGTGTTAAAGTGATAAAATGATGAATTGTTTCGGTGGTTTTTAATACAATATAATTATAGCTAGAATGGCTAAAAATGCAAATATTGGCCTCTTGCTGAAATATCTGAAAAGTGACCTGAAAAATCTGAAAATGCTTTCCTAAATTGGGATTTCTCTTCCCCGGGGAGAAGGATAAAATGGTTGAAATTATGACTTTATGGGCCTGAAGACCTGCCTACCGGACAGGCAGGCTTTATAGACTTGAAGACGGATACTAAATAACTACAAAATAGTCTGGTTTTATTATCTTTTTGACTTGCTATGTCTGCAGACCTTACCTTGATCGTTCTTGGAGTGATTGGTGGCTTGATTATCGGCTACTTGATTGCTAAAATTGGCTTTATGGGTAGTATAAAATCCAATAGAAAAGCAGCTGTTTCTCAGTCTCGTGCAGTTGTCCTTGGGCATGTTCATGAGAAAATAGCTCCACTTTTGCCCAATTTTCCTTATCAGTACAAAGATTTGATGTTTTTGGGGAAATGAGTAGATTATCTTGTCTTCGATGGGCTCAGCGCAGGCAATCTCAAAAAAATCGTCTTTCTAGAGATTAAATCAGGTGTTTCTAGCTTAAATAGAAATGAGCAGATGATCAAAAATTGTCTGGCTGAAAAAAGAGTAAGTTATGAGGTGCGAAGACAGAAATAGCCTATCGGCTGTTGAGAGGTTGAAAAGTTGAAACGTTGAAAAGTTGAAGTTTGCTAGTTTAGTAGTAGAATACCGGCTTATTCCGCTTTGCGGGATAAACCTGCCTGCCGGCAGGCAGGCTCCGCTAGTGTCGTTCAAAGGGTGATAGTTCAATGGTAGAATGCCGGCCTCCGAAGCCAGCGATGTAGGTTCGATCCCTCCTCACCCTGAATGATTTTATGTATCCTAGTTTGATGGATAAAAAGTTGAAAAAGATCTTTGATTATATTGAGGAATTGTTCCCTAATCCTGAAACGGAGCTCCACTACTCTACTCCTTTTCAACTTGTTGTAGCGGTAATGCTCAGTGCTCAAGCTACGGATAAGCAAGTTAACAAGGTGACAGAAAAGTTATTCCAGAAAGTCAAAACTCCCGACGATGTGGTCAGTTTGTGATTTGAGAAGTTTGAGAAAACTATCTCATCAGTCAATTATTACAAAAGCAAGGCAAAGCATATCTTTGAAACAGCGGAATTATTAGGTAAACGTAAAATTCCAGATACACTGGAAGCGCTTATGCAACTTCCGGGAATTGGCATCAAAACTGCGAAATTAATTGCTCATGTATTGTACAATAAACCGTTTATTGCTGTGGATACGCATATTCATAGGGTTGCAAATAGACTGTGATTGGTTACAACAACCGCACCAGAAAAAACTTCTGAATTACTAGAAAAACTGATCCCTGATAACGCAAAAGACATTGCTCATCACGGATTGGTCTTGTTTGGACGTTATCATTGTCTCGCAAGAAATCCAAAATGTGATATTTGTAAGTTAAAAAAAATCTGTAACTATTATGTCACTCTGAACGAAGTGAAGAGTATAAGTAAATAAGATTATATTCTTCGTTTTACTCAGAATGACACGATGTATTTTATTCCTAATCCTTTCTTATGTTTAACTTAATTGAACCATTGTGGTCTGTCAACATTTCTAGGTCCTTATTTGCATGGATGCAAGCGAGTACTTTTTTGTCTCATTGGATGCCGATTCTTGCTGATGTATTTGTTCTTACTTATCCTGTGTTTCTTGTGATTCTCTATGTATATGGTATGATTACAAAAAAGTTGCAATACAAAATTTCTGCAGTATTTATTTTCTTCGGAACATTATTGTCTGCAATAGTAAATTTATTGATTCAATATTTTATCATTGAAGCAAGACCAAATGTTGTTTTGTGATTGCCAGATTTGAAACATGAAACAATCTTTCATAAGTTCCTTCCAAGTAGCAGTTTCCCTTCTGATCATGCAGCGGTAAGCATGGGAATTGCCTTCTCCTCTATCGTCTGGTGAGTGAAAAATAAAGATAAGAAATATATCCGATTTGGTATCATCTTAATTCTCTTTAGTTTGATTACGTCCTTTAGTAGATTGACTACTGGTGTACATTGGATTACTGATGTCATTGGAGGAAGTATTGTCGGAATAATCGTTCCATGGATTTTAATGAACAAGAAAATATATAGGCTGATTGATAGCTTTGGTAGATGGATTGGAAGATATATCTAAGATATTAAGTGGTTTTCTTTTCTACTTTGTCTGGGTCTATATATCCCGTCTTGTCTCAGTATTTTACTTTTATGAAGTTGTATTTGACTCCAGCTATTTCCTGTTGCGTTGCTTTTGGGTCTACGATTGTTAATTCAGTTCCTTTTGTAGGAATGATGGATTCTGTACTTGCAGCTTTTCAAGCATCATCTCATCTGAAGGCAATTTTTTCTCAAGTAGTTTGAACTTTATCATCTGTTTTAAATTTATCTGTATTTGTTTCTGGAGTTACTGGCGCTTTCCAATTATTTTTCTGATCACTTTCGGTAATCACATAATCTAATGATTTGCTTCATGCGAATGCATACGCCGTAAGAAATCTTGCAATATCTTGCTCTGATTGGATAGAATATTGTTTTCTTCCTTCTTTGTCTTTCTCTCCAAGATCTGATCTACTATGTTCGATATCTTTTCATGGCTTGGAGGTAATAACTCACTCTATTTTTGTATTTGCTCATTTGATAGTATCTCGTGTTTGTTGGTCAGTGAAAAGACGCGCGATTAGCTTATCTTGATTGTCGCTATTTTTTGTTAAGTTCTCGTTTATCTTCCATTCATTGGTAGTATTGTCTTTGATGACAAAATCGTTTACATTGAGCGGTTTGCCGTCGTCTTTTAATCATTTGGTATCGCCAAAGTCTTTTGTGATTAAATAATGAACAAGTGTAGGATCTAATAACTTGATGTACTTTCCGTCTTTGCTTTTAAGTTGATTTCCAAATGTTGTTTGTTTCTCTTTGCTATCTCCAAAAGATTTTATATTCTCTTCTACTTTGGAAACGTCAAATACATCTGTGTTATTGTTTAGTCCTTTAACCGAGATAATATCTGTAATCCCCTCTTTTTGATCTTTAGAAAGATTGAATTTCTCTTTATAAATTTTGTTTATATTGTCGTCTATGCTCTTGAGATTTTTTGCATAGAAGGCGTCCATACCAAGTGAGTGGAAGAATTTTTTTACACATCCCTTACCACCAAATCGTTCTAATATGCCGATAAGTTGCTTTCCATATGCCTTAAAAAATCAGTCTACACCGTTCTTTATGGCTTCTTGCATAGTTGGCTTGTTAGTTAGTTGTGTCTGTAATGCTAAGATTTTGCCAATCATATCTTGATTGACTGGATTCTTTTTGAAGTTGGGATCATTTACTACATCTACAAGCTTATTGTAGTTTGCTATTTGTGCTGTTTTATCTCTGCCTAGATATTTTAGGTTCTCTGCGTTTACGTTCTCCAAAAACTTTTTGAGAGGTATTGTATGATCCTCTTTAGCTTCTTTAGTGACGATATCTGTAATCTTTGAGTAATACTGATCTTCTTTATTCTCTCCATCATTTCAACTTTTTTCTACGTAAAATGTATTGATAGCTTGAAGCAATCATTTGTCTAACAAATCACTTATCATAGCTGAAAGAATGTGAGCTCATTTAGCATCCAGATCTTTAATCTTATCTTTAATAGTATCTTTTGTTGCATTTTTTAATCCGTCTTTTAATTTTAACATATCTTCTTCTTTTATATGGTCAGATCTTTCTTGGTGGATGACGTCTGTAGTATTCCCAAACATAATGTCTTTTATAATCGGTTTTTTATCTTTTTCTGCAATATCTTCTCCTTTCTCGTTTTTAATCATTGTATAAGAAATGCTAATACGCTCTTTGTTTGGTGGAGTTAATTTGTCTTTTGCAGACAAACTTATGGTTAGCTTTTCATATTTCCCATCCATATCTTTAGTTAGCCCCGCATATTCTTTTATTAGTTTGGTGAAATTATCGTTCATAACATCTTTCTTTTCATAATTTCCTTTTTGATCTTCTGTAATATTAAATTTTCCATCCGCTATATGATTAAATAACGCGTTCCACATTGGTCTGTTTTGTTCTCATTTATCACCAAAAAGTTGTTGTGCTTTTTCTTTTGATGGATCTGATGAGAGTAATTCAAAAAGTTTTGTATCATTATTCTGTTTTTCTACTTTTTCTTTATCCCCTGATATATCTCATTGTTTTGCTTCTAATGCGCTTTTGATATCATTTAATTCTGGGTTGTTCAATCGCTTAATTACGTTGATATAAGCAACTACTTGTTTCTCATCTAAAGTAGTTATGTTTTTTTCATTTATTGATGGTAACATTAGATTCCCATTCCCAACTTTTTTCATAATGGTAAAGTACTCTGTAATTCATTTTGCGATGTTTGTTTTCTGTTTTTCTATTCCTTCATTTAAGCTTTTTAGTTTATTTTGATTTTCTGGTTTACTAAGAAAATTTTTATTTTCTTCTTTATTGAGAAAATCGGCAGCAGTTTTTGTAACATCAGATTCTTCTTTTGTAATATTACCATCTTTTACAGCGCTTTCTATTGCCGTAGCTTCTTTTTTTATTTCCTTTGGTGTTTCTCCATCTACCATTTCTCTTGTATTTTATAAACTAAATATTCTTAAACATATCTTCCAATTCTTTTAACTTTTGTTCATCTTTGATGTGCTCAGATGCTTCTGCTGCTTTAAGTTGTGTCATAAATTCTATGGATTTATCCAATTTTGCTTTTTGTGCTTCGACGGTAATGGATTCTCTTACTTCTTTGAGCATCGTCACTAAGGTGTCAATCATTCCATCACTTACTACATCCCCTTCTACCAAAACTTTTAAATCTTGAGCTGGAGGAAAAATATCTTTGATAAGTTCGAGCATTTTGAGAATGTAATCTTTCTTGGTCATAGTATAACGTTGAAGCGTTAAAACGTTGAAGCGACTAATCGCTTAGTTAATTGTACTCACAAAAGCTTTAAATATCAAAAAAAGAGCCTCGTATTGATGGCTTTTACTTGACATTATTATTTTGTATTGTATGTTGATGTTTATTTGCCTTTGTTTGTTGTTATTCCGTCCTTTTGGACTGTAATTTATCCGCATGCGGATGTATATTTGCTCACGTTCGTTCGCGGAAACAATTAGAACTAGCTGATTATTAGTATTTTTCTGCCTATTTTCTGGTTTTCTCTCTGGTATATCTCTGAGATAGAGCTTAATGAGAGTCAAAACTTCTGAGCAACAATTACTAGTTCTTTCTCTAGGAAGTTATCGGTTTGATAATAGGGAATTGTTATAACCGTTACAGGTTGTATGTTTCATGTTGAAAGTTCTTTGATTCTTTGGAGAAAGGCTTTGTACATGTCTAAGACTTCTTTCTGGTTTCTTTGGATTGTTTCTGGGCTCGTTCTTGCCGTGACGATTGGGCCAAGCCGTCATTCGGAGATAATGAGGAGTTGTGAGTCAGCAATATCTATTTTGTTGGTTAATGGCGTAGTAATGTCGTGCTGGAAGATTTGGAAATCACTCTTTGAGTTTGCAAAAGGAGTCTTCGCTCGCCATTTTGCATTTTGCTCTACATAGGAAATATTGATATCAGAGCCGATGAATTCAAATCCTAAAGTATTCGCTAAAAATCAAGTTGTACCTGATCAAACAAATGGATCATAAATAACAGTCGAAGGTCCGTCAGGTCTTCAGGTCTTCAGGTCTATCAAGTCTTCAGGTCTATCAAGTCATTCGACTTTATGGACTTTAGACTTTAGACTATGTAGACCGATGTTAATCATCATGTGAGTTAACTTGGCTGGCATCATGCCCATGTGCATACTGCGAGCAGGTTTATCGAAATCAATGGTTTCATACAAAGGAATATTTTGGTACCACTCTACCCTCCCGTAATCACCGTTTCATAAATTGATAAGCTCCATTCCTTTTTCTTTAATTTCTTTGTCAGTATGAAAAAAGTCTACGGTTTTGAATCTTTTGATGCCAATGGTTTGTTTCAAATGTTTGCCATTGGCGATTTCTTTGATGCCGATAATTTTTACATCTTTCAAGACTTCGGGGAGATCTTTTTCTTTGACGATGGATCCTGCTTTGATGATGCCACCGAGCGTGGAAATGAGTTCAGGTTTGTTTGTGTCAAAGGTGATAATTCCTTTTTTTGGACTAGAAATATTTGTAGGCTGAATCAATTCGAGTTCGGCCTTGCTGATGTCTGGGTTTTTGCCTAGGATGGCGAAATACATTGCTTTTGGAGTATAAAGTATAAAGTAGTGAGTAGTGAGTATATCTAATTTATATAGGAAAACAAAAGGAAAAGATGAAATATACTGAACTGCTTTCGAAATCTGTAATTACTTCACTTTGTTTGTACTTACAGTTTCTCAAGTCGTCGGTATAACTCTCGCATCCAAAAAAACTGCATTTCACTTGTTTTTTTGGCGGTCGAGTATAGAAAAAGCTCCGTGGTTGTGTCGGAGCTCCCCTGTGCTTTATATTCTATACATAACACCTTATTGATTGTTGATTTCTTTGAGCTGGATATCTGCGCTTATCTTCTCTAGTTTCATAATGTTTTTTTCTATCTCTTCTACGCTTCATGTTGTCTTGAGTATTGCAATTTTTTCTTCTAAGCTCTTCTTGATTTGTTGTAATGTTTCTGTGTTTTCATCTGGATTGCGTGTAGCTTCTGAGACAACAATACGAACGATTTTGCCGTCTAGGAATGCCATTCATTTGGATGTACTAACGAATGATTCACTATCTGGTTGCATGTATGCTTGTTCAGATCGAATGCTGATAAGTCCTGGTTTGATAGAAGTAACCATAGGTGCATGACCAGCGGAGATAGAGATCATTCCGTTTTCTGTAGGAAGATCTACTTTGCTAACCGCTCCCTCAAAAATTATTTGGGCAGGAGTGGAAATCTTTAATTTCATGATGAGTTTTATAGGGTAAAGGTATTAGATCGCTGTCTTGTTGAGTGATCTTCTAATGAATGCTGGAGTCTCTGTATCTTCTTCTGGAGTAGCAACAACAACATCATCTTCATCTTTGGCAAGTTCTTTCTTGATGCCTCTTGTGATGAAATTTTCAGCTTCTCTTCTCATTGTTGGTCTACCCAAGATATCTCTTTTTGGTTGTTTCAAAATATCTTCTTTGCTTTGTTCTTGAAATCCTGTAGCGATAATTGTTACTTTTACTTCATCGTCCATGCTTTCATCTAAAGTCATTCACCAGAAGAAATTAACATCTGGGTCTATGATTTCTTCTACAATAGCTGCAGCTTCTCTGACTTCTGCTGGTGTCAAATCGTGTCCACCTGCAACAGCAAAGATAATGCTCTTAGCTCCGTCTAAATTCTCTTCTAACAATGGGTTTTCTATGGCTTTGCGTGTAGCTTCTACTGCTCTCTTTTCTCCAGCACCGTATCCGATACCAAGTAATGCATTTCCAGAATCAGTCATTACTGCCTTGATATCTGCAAAATCGATATTGATATCTCCTGGTTTGATAATAAGTTCTGATATACCTTGTACCCCAAGGAATAATATTTTGTCTATCAACATAAATGCTTGTTTGAATGTTGTTTTTTTGTCTGCAACATTATAGATCTTGTCATTTGGAATTACGATTAGCGTATCTACTGCGTCTTTGAGTTTCTGTACTCCTTCTTCAGCGTTTTGCCCTCTTCTATTTCCTTCGAAGCTAAATGGTTTAGTGACAATACCTACGGTTAAAATACCCATTCCTTTTGCAATGTTTGCAATGACAGGAGCAGCTCCTGTACCTGTACCACCTCCCATTCCACAGGTAATAAATACCATATCGGTGTCTTGTAAGATTGCTTTGATATCTGCTTCACTTTCTTCAGCAGCTTTTCTTCCAATTTCTGGATTAGCACCTGCGCCTAATCACTTTGTAAGATTGAGGCCGATGTTTACTTTCTTATCAGCTAGATTTGTAGCAAGATCTTGTGCATCAGTATTGATAGCTACAAAACCTACTCCTTCCAATCCTTCAGAGATCATTCTATTGAGTGCCTTGTTTCCGCAGCCACCTATTCAAAGAACTTTTATCTTTGCTCCTGGGATGAATTCTGGATTAATTTCTTGGATAACCATCTTGTTATTGTATTAAGAGTTAAAAGTTGGAAATTATGATAATGGTTTATTCGTTTATTGGGAATTGGTTTATTGGGGGAGAACGAGTAAACGATTTCCAAATAAACGAATTCCTTATTCTTTAAAATAAATCTTTGAAGAATCCGCCGATCTTGTTGACAAAGTCAAAGTTGAGTTTCATACCCATACCTCCTCTTCTGCCTTCTGTATATTTATTTGACCAGACATAAATACCTAGTGCATTGATAAATTGAATATTAGATGAAATGTCTCCAAGGTTGAGAATATTGTCTTTCCCATAGAAGGTTGCTAATTTGAAGACGTCTTTGGCAAGCAGGTCGAGATTTGGCATTCTTGCGCCTCCTCCGATCAAGATAACTCCTCCAGCCAGTCTTCCATCTCTGTCGAGTTCTTTGAGATGTTTGTTGATCTTGAGGAAAATTTCTTCATATCTTGCATTGATGACATCTGATAAGAACAAACTGTCTATCGTGCTTTCCGCTTGGCTTCTTTCTTTTTGAACGATTGCAGATCCATGTGTTTTTTTGATTTCTTCTGCTTCTTTGATGTCTACTTGCATACCGATAGAAATATCTTTGGTAACATCTTCACTTCCCATAGCTAAGGTGCCATATCCCAATGGATATCCATCTTCGTACATAACATAGCTTGTTTGATTTTTTCCAATGTCGATAAGAATTGTCCCCAAATCTTTGTGATCGTAGTCCATAACTACTTCGCTAGCAGCGATGATGTTTGGTACGATGTCGACAACATTGAGTCCAACTTTTTCGAAAGCATCAAGTATTCCATTGTAAATATTCTTGGGAATCAAGAATACATCAGCAATAAGCTCGAGTTTTTTTCCTTTCATGCCGATAGGATCTTTTTCTCTCTTTGTCTCATCCACAATGAAGTGGACAGGAACTATTTTGATGGTTTCATAATTGTTTTTGTTGGAAATCTCTGCGATGACTCTAGAAAGGTGTTCTACGTCTTCTGCTTGGATTTCTTCTGTCATAATCCTTTTTTGTTCTACTACTCTGCTAACGATCATCTCAGGGTGTGAAATTCAAACAAATACTTCTTCGATGAAATCTCCTCAGAGTTTTTTGACAAATGATTCTGTAATTCTGTTGATGGTGCCGATAAATGCTTCCCCGTCCAAGATTTTGCCTTTACGCATACCTTGTGTTGGTTCCATTTGTTTGGCCAAGATGATCTCTTTGCCCTCGTCATTGGCAAATACGATCCCTTTGATGACATCATTACCGATATCAAAGATTGCCTTGATGTCTTTCATGAGGCTGGTGGGGTTAATACAAATAAAAAGGTTGCTCTCCTCTCCAAAAACTGGAAACACATTTTTGGTGGTGGAACACATAAAAAACTTTATAAAATTGTTCACTTCCAGATGTATGCAATGCAATAGCAAAAACAAATGCATTTTATATGATAGTGATATACGATGGTTATCAGTAGGAAAATGAGTAAAAATGGTCCTGATAGCTTATGGTTATCTAGTAGGTAACTTTGGCTTCTGGAACTATTATTTTGTGTTTTTTGTTGTAAAAAAATCAGAATTTCTTCTGATCTTTCGTCTCTGAATTTGCTTTCTATCTATGTTTTCTCTTATATTGTTTATTTGGTCTTATAACTCTTGACATAAACTTCATAGAGCAGGTGCACTCTCTTTCTGCTATCTTCATGAAATTTTAACATGTGTTTATTGATAATGATTCATCGGCCCTTGGATTTCAGCTTATTTTTCTTGTAGATAACTATCGGTAATCGTAGCATTTTTAGACAGAGTTCTATAAGTTTTCATCGAGGTCAACCAAGTCGAAATTCTGTCGTCTTTTTCCACCACGATCTTCCATACGTTGTTGGTATTCCTATGTTGATAGTAGACTTTCCTGGAAAATATGGTAGGACGCTGGTAAGTCGTCTGTTATCCTTATATATGTTATAAAATTCTTCCTGGTAGAGAGGAACAAGGTGAGCCATCCAATAAATAAAGTAAATGTCATTTTGTGGAAGCATGATGGGATACAAATTTTGACTCTCCTCGGTGACATAGAAGCTGAGACAGAATTTTTTCCTCTTGTGGCTCCTAAGTCCCCTCTTGAGAAAAAATAAGCGAAAATAGAACTCACTAAAAAATCTGGCACGTCGGAGCGCTCATTTCTTAGTTACGATGAAAATATCTATGTCAGAATCTTCTTTGAGGGCGTTGAAAGTAATAGAGTTACATAAATAGATAGATTTGATAAATGGCAAGGATTTGTAGAGCCAAGCGTATTTGTTTATAAAGGTCCTATATTCTTCCATATAGGGATTTTCTACCGGTCGGGAAAAATCTTTGGATTTTTCAAAGTTTCCTAATCTCTGGATATGTACAGCATCCACTTTTGCTTTTTCATCAAAAAGGAAATATTCTGCTTCGCTAGGAACCGGATATTTCATAATTTTATAGAAGACGAGCTGTCTTTCTAACTGAAGGGTGTTTGTGAGTTTCTCTTTTTCCATGATATTTTTATATGTAATACTTATTCCATCTATATTGATAAAGAAAAATTATTCTATGATAATTACTTCTCCATCTCTTAGAGTTTTGTATGAAATATTGTTTTCCTTGTAGTATTCAACTTCCCTATCTATATCTGCTGATTCTGGATGATCTGATTGATAATGAGGTAATATCATATAATCGAGATATCCTAGTCCTTCCCATATTGTTTCTTGTAATTCTTTGTATGGTTTATCTGTTGGATCGTCAACGATTTGTAGTGATTTGAGGTCTGGGGCTAAAATACAAATAGCTGCACTATATCATGCATATACAAAATCATCTTCTTTTAGCAGCTCCTGAAAAATAAGGTCAAATCAACTTAATCTCATCGCTTGTCTCAAGATGAAGGTATTCCCTCCTCTGATAAAGACTCATCAGAATTCATGTAGTTTTTCTCTCAAGTCATTGATTTTGCCAAAGAAATCTTTGAGATCAAGATACGTTACTGTCAATCATACTTCTTCCAGGCTTTCCATATCCCTTTTTTCCCATGAATTTTTTCTTTCCCAGTTGATATTCGTATAGTCGCATGCATTTGGAATATATGCAATATTCTTATTGTGATCTAACATTCTAGCCAAATCATTTCCTTTATCTCCTAATTTGAACGATGATAGGTAAAATTTCATTGCTCTTAGTAGTAATAGATAAAATTTACTTATCCCATTCTTCACAATTTGCTCCTGTGTTATTTATAACCAGACAAATTCTTTTTTGTATGGCCTGCGTTCTGGTATCGATGAAAAATTGTCCGATCTGTTTGTAGAGTCCTCCATTGGTATGTTGGAGTAAAATATCTGTCGTCAATTGAAATTGGCCTGGTGTGGATAATCGGAAACTCTGGTGCTGAGCATTAGTTCCTAATCATTTATTTATTGTGAGCATAGTATCACTTCAGCTAATTATAACAGTATATTCATTGGTATGACAATATCGTTCACTTGGAATAGCTCAACTAAGTTGATATGTACGATAGTCAGAAAGTGTTCCACTGGCAATATATTTCAATGTAATGGTATTTTGACTTGGTATCATATATATAAGGTATTGATCTGGATAGATATTTGTGGTGCCGGATGAAATATTTTGGCTTCTGATAGCTGATTTCGCGAAATTATTGATTTCTCCGTAGAGATGTTCGATACAGGTTTGTCCGTAAATAATGTCTTTGTTTTTGATTTGGAAGATATTTTTGAACGAGAAAAACAGGATAGAGAGGATCAACACAACTAGAATTATTTCTATCATAGTAAATGCTCTCTTCTTCACGTTTTGCTTTGGTTATGGCATTAAAAAATTATTCCAAATTGTTCCGAATTGGTCCAAACCCGCCTGCCGTCATCTGAAATATGTGGTCGGGCAGGTTATTCCAAAACAATTTTGTAATTTACAAATTTTTAAATTTTAAAATTGTTTCGGTAATTGGGAATAATTCGAATACCAGCCTACCGGCAGGCAGGTTTGTAAATTTTCCATTTTAACTATTGATAAGTGGTCTAACTACATATCTATATGATGCATCGTCTTTGTCTTGGAGAATCATTGGTTTCTGTGAATCTACGATATTGATATGCATTTCATCGCCTTTGATGATTCTGATGAAGTCAGTGATGTATTTTCCATTTATGCCCAATGTTACAGATTCTCCTTCGATGATAGCTGGGATTGTTGTCGTACCAGCTCCTTTGTCGGTCTTTCCAGAAGATATAATAACGCTATCTTTACTGGTTTCTATTTGGATGTAATTATTGATGTCTCTGGTAAGAATACCAATTTTTCTAATAGCTTTTTCGCAAAGATTCTTGTCTACCATGACCTTGGTATTGAAGGTCTTTGGCATGATTTCTTCTCTATCGTATTCTGGGAAATTTCCTTGGATCAATAATGAAGTTGCTAATATTTTGAGATCTTTGATCGTCACTTGGAATGCAATGAGGTTGTCTGAATATTGGATTTGGAATTCGTCGCTTTCATTAGCGATAGCATATTCTGCGATTTTCTGGATATCATTCATCGTCATCTTTGGAACGATGAGAGAAAAATCAGCATCTTTGATCGATGTATTGATCTTGTATTCTGCTAATCTAAATGAATCTGTGCCCACAAATACAATCTTTTCATCTTTGATCTTGAGCAAAACTCCGGTAAGCACTGGGCTGAAGTTTTTTTCAGTCACTGCATATTCTACTTTGGCAATGCCTTCGGCGAAGGTCTGACTATCTAAAGTAATGCTATTTTCTTTTGGTACTTCTGGCAATGCGACATATTCACTTGCAGATATTCCATTGATTTCAAAGTTATCTTTGGCTGATTTGATAGTCATAACCTGTGACTTTGCGTCTACGCTAAATTCTACATCTTTCTCTTCGATGGTTTTCATAATATCAGAAAACATTTTTGCATTGACGGTAATCGCTCATTCTGCCTTGACGGTACAAGGTAATTCTATCTCGATATATTTCTCCATATCAGTCGCTCTCAATAATAATGTGTCTATTGATGCTTTGAAGTAAATGTTTTGCAAAATAGGTAGCGTTGCATTCTTTGCTACGAATCTGGTTGCAATATCGATGACATCGATAAGTTTAGCGGTTTCGATAGAAATCTTCATGATGCTGATGTTTACAAATTAAAATTAGTAGCAAATCGTTTATTGGTTTATTGGGAATTGGTATATTCGGGAGTGTTATTTTTTACGAGTAAACGAATTCCAAATTCCCGATTCCTATTTTTATTTTCCGTAATTGCGCATTTCTGCCATATGATCAAATCGATCTAGAGCAATCTTCATATCTGCTACTTCAAATTCTGGGCATTTCTTGGCAGTAAAGTATAATTCTGCATAGCCAATTCGTCGTGACATAAATCCAGATGTTCTTTGTGCTTGGTCTCATTTGGTCCTAATAACCAATTCGATGGGTGGGATACTTCCGAGTTCCAAAGCCCCGCTGAGTTGGTCTTCTGTAATGGTGTGGAAGTCAATATTTTGGTCTGCAAGGTTTTTTATTCCTCTCAAAATCTCGTTTCTGCCTCCATAATTCACCCCAAAAATACAGTATCTGTCTGAATCACATTTTGTCAAAGCTTCCTTATCCATGAGGTATTGTTTGAAGTCTGGAGTAATGCCGTCGAGATCTCCAATCGCTTTGAAATTGACCTTGTTGGCGATCAAAAAGTCATCTAATTCACTGCCAAAGAGCTTATACATATTCATCAGGAAATCAAACTCTTCTTTGGGTCTTTTTTGTGCGTTCTCAGTACTCAAACCTCGCAAGGTAAAAGCCTTAACGTCTGTATGGGTAAAAAGATATTCTACTAATTGAACTCCTCTTTCGTATGATATCATATATGCTTCAGCGACGTCTTTGCCGTTTGCTTTGGCTCGAGTTCTATTGCCATCTGGGATTACAGCAACGTGTTTCGGATATTGCATCTGATAATAAATGTATAAAGAAAAAATCTGTCAGGCTGACGATATATATTTGGCAAGAATATTCAAGGGAAAGACTTCTCTAATGATATAAAATGTATATATGTTAAAAGCCTCAGAGATGAGGCTTTCCTTTAAAGTAAATGAAAATAAGATCTTAATACTCTCTTGCGACGAATTCGTCGGAGATAGACATGTTGTTTAAGTGTTTCCAGATGATATTAGCAAATAAATCAGCTGAAGATACCACTTCAATTTTAGGTGATTTCTTGAGTAATGGAACCGAGTCGCTGACATAAATTTTTGAAATATTTGATTTTTCAATTATCTTATAAGCGCTAACTCCATTCAAATTTTTTGTTAACATAGGATGAGTAATGCATGCAATTACGCTTTTTGCACCTGCATTAAGCATTTTGTCGGCGGCCATCGCTAATGTATCTCCCGTGGCTAAAATGTCATCTAGCAAAACTACGTTTTTGCCATTTGGATCACCTGCCATGAGCATATCATCAACGATTTCTTTGATTTTTCCTCTGACTTTTTCGCAAATAATTACTGCTTTAGTTTTTAAGCATTTGGCGTAAAAGAACATTCTTTTTCCACCACCTGCGTCTGGTGATGCTGTAGCTAAATCAGGTAAATTCAATCCTTTGACGATGGGAAGAAAAAGGGCAGATCCTAAAACATGATCAATGGGGATGTCTGCGAAACCTTGTATTTGGTCTGCATGTAAATCCATAGTCATAATTCTTTGGATACCTCCTGCTACAAGCTGATTCATAATGGCTTTTGCCGAGATTGCTACCCTTGGGCGATCTTTTCTGTCCTGACGTCCAGGGAAATAAGGGCAAACATGTATTATTTCTTTGGCTGATGCTCTACGAGCTGCATCTGCAATTAATAATACTTCCTGTAAAAATAATCCCTCTTTGCCTTTTCTAGAGTATAAAGATTGGAAAATGATTACTGTTTTACCTCGGATGTTTTCCTGAAATTGAGGCACAAATGTTCCATCGCTAAATTGATGTAACATTAAAGGAAATAATCTTATTCCCAGTTTCTTGGCTACCATTTTTGCCAATTTCTTGTTTGCTGATCCGCAGACTAACGCAATGTCGTCTTTCGAAAATGTTGGTTTTGTTTCCATGATGTTTTCAATTACTTTTATTACTTTTGATTTATGTTTTAATTTGATTATTTTTTTAATATCAATGTTATATTTATATATAAAAAGAAGTCAATCCTTTCTTATATATTAGATAATCTCTCCATAGAGCTTAAATGGTACTCATTTACTCATTTTCACTTGGACGAAATCGCCTGCTTTCGCTTTGCCTTTTACCAAAACTTGTTTCATATGCTCTGTATATCCAGAAAGGAAGTCAGTCCCCTGTTCGTTGATCAAAACGGTGTGGGTGGATCAGATTTCTTTTTTGTTATTCGCGAGAGAAATCTTTTTGAGTAATTCATTTAATTTATTTCGTCTTGCGTGTTTTGTTGCATACGGAATGGTATCTGGCATATGTTTGTCAGCATAGGTTCCTGGTCTAGGTGAATATATTCATATATAAATCATATCGAACTTTCCATGACGAACGAGTTTCAGTGTATCGTTGAAATCTTTCTCCGTTTCTCCGGGAAATCAAACGATGATGTCAGTCGTAATACTTATTTTTCTGGGTAATGCTTGAATGTCATCGATGAATTTCCATGCTTGTTTCGCTGTATATCATCTATGCATGGCTTTGAGTATTTTGTCTGAACCGGATTGAAATGGGATATGAATATGTGGACATAACTTTTCTTGTGTAGCGTGCAGGTGGAGTAAATCCTTGGAATAAAAAGTTGGATACGGTGATGTGTATCTCAGTCGACGAAGACCTTTCAGCTTCAAAATTTTTTGGAGAAGAGAAACAAAATCTGGGTGTTTGTTTACGATTTGTCAGATCAGCACGATCTCCTCTGCTCCACGTTGGATATGCTTCTTGGCTTCTTCTACTATGTGTTCTACAGGAAAATTTTTTTCTAATCATCTGGCATACGGTACGATACAGTAGGAACAGAATTGATTACATCAGGTAGAAATTGGTATATAAGCAGTTTTGGAATGTGTCGTATTCATAGAAGTATTTTGCTCGGGAAGAATTTTTTCATATTCATTGATAAGCCCTTCATCATATGTAATTTTATATCATAATTTCTGGAGCATTAATGGAAGAAATCCTGTATCGTCAATTCTTCGCATGAGTTCAAGGTTTTTTTGCTTTTGGAGAATATTGTGAAACATAGGATTGAAGGCGTTGTTTACTCACAGAATTTCAGATGATTTTTCAGAAGATTTCAGATGATTTATTTCTTCAGTAGAAAATCACAATATCGTTGGCTGTTTACTTTTTATTGATCCGCCAAAATTTCAAATTTTCATTATTCATTTCCCCTTGTCCACTTTTAATTTTCAGTTTCTTATGTTGTGTTGTATCATACAGCCAGTAATCCAAATCTTCTGTGTCTTTTTGAGTAGTTTGAGTTTGCCCGTTACTTTATCTTCTGCTTTTTGTTTGATAGAACAGGTATCGAAGATAACAATATCTGCTTCGTTGATGTTTTCTGTATAAGAAAATCCACAGTGGAGCAAAACGGCTTTTATCCTCGCACTATCGGCGTAATTCATTTGGCAGCCAAAGATAAGTATGTGGAATTTCATGAAAACATAGTCATAAAGTCATAAAGTCGAAAGTCTATAAAGTCGCGTCAATTGACAAACAATTGTAATTATATTTTTTTTCTTTCTATTGTTTTCTCTTTTTTTTTCAATGTCAGTTTATGGCAAAAAAGCTTGTAATTTTACAGCAATTCCTTATCAAGATGCCCACGAAAAAAAATAAAAAACAAATACATAAAAACGATGAACACAACAAGAAGATGGCCGGTGGCACAAAGCAAGATAGAACAACATATTCTTAATGGAGGCAAACTTTCGTCCTCTAAACGAGTTGTTGATCTGTCTGCAAAGTTTTTTATAGAGAAAAGTCTCTATACCCCTAAGGGATATGTCTTGATTCAGGTTTTACCTGACAGTGAAGATGTACTCCTTACTGGTGGACGTTCCCTGGCAAAAGCATTTATTGGAAGAACACTCTTTATTGTCGAAGTATTCGAAGAATTGGCTCTTGTATTTGAGCTATTCAAAGAATTCTTTTTTAAAAAGAGATTTATTCCAAGATCTATTTATTAGGTTTAACGTACCTGATTATCAGATTTATCATGCCGGAGCGATCCGGCATTTTTTTTATTTGCAAAGTTATTGCTAAATCGTACATTAGATTCTGGACTTTATTTTCTCTGATTGCTATATGTGGTATGTGATAAGTTCTTTTGTGGTTATCTTGATTACCTGATTTGCTCATTTTTTTCCTCGTTATTACTTTTCTGAATTGGCGCTCAGCTTCTCTCCTTACCGGATTATTTTGTTAGTGATTGGACTGATTCTTTCTCTTATCTATATAAACAAATATCGTAAAGCAAGAAAATTGTGAACAACGTTTCCTTGGTGGCAGGGATTTGCTGGTTTGTTTACTTTACTTTTTGGCATCTTGTTTCTTATCTATTCTAATCAGTTTACTCACTTCTATACCAACACAATTACTCCTTTCCAAACACATACGGGTGATTTAAAAGTCCTGTTTGCTAATATTCACAAAGATAATACAGACTATACGTGAATACAGAACCTGATCGTTCAACAAGATCCAGATATGTTGATGTTTGTAGAGTTTGCTGATCATCACTATGAACATCTCAAAATCTTTTTAAACAAAAATTATCCCTATACCAATAGCACGACTCGATCCAAAACATTTGTCTGAAGCACGGTCTTTAGTAAATACAAGATAGAAAATTGGGCTGATGATTTCAAACAATGAATGCGAAGATATGGATATTTTTCTGTCTCTTTTGGAGATAAAGATTATTATTTTTATCTTGTTCATACGAGTTCTCCCGATTCTTATGCTCATTTTGTTATGAGAAATGAACAGCTCAAGACATTTGATCAGAACTTTGCTTTACATGAAAAGACGAGACCAGATGATAAGGTTGTTGTTGTCGGTGATTTTAATCTTACGCCTTGGTCTGCTTATTATACAGATATGAATAAAACTTTCTCTGGTAAACTTGTAGATGTAAGTAAACAATTCCCTATTTTGTTTACTCGAGGTTTGTTTGCATTTCCTCTTGTCCAGGCGCATATTGATCATTTGTGGATAAGCTCTGGTGTGCATTTAGATGGATTACAAAACATTGGTATGCCGGGATCGGATCATAAGGCATATTTGTTTGATATTGAAAAATAGGAATCGGGAATCGGGAATTCGGAATCGGGCCGACCTGACCTGCCTGCCGGTAGGCTGGTAAACAGCTTCCTGATAAACCGATAAACCGATATAAAATTTGCATTTTTCTCCAAAAAGAATATACTTGATATGTAGTTTATTTACTTACAAAACATACGAAATGCCAACAAAAAAAGAAACAACTACAGAATTTAGCACTGTCGCTAAGGATTTTTTCTTTGCTCAAGATGCCGAGGCAGGCAAGGAAATACCTACTTCCCCAGCATTTCTGTTTAGTACAGACTCACTTTCTGGCTATGGATAATTTTGATGCTTGGAATGTCGAATATACCAAAAAACTTTCCGATCAATACAATTTACCTGTTAAGGTGATTCAAGTTTCTGCTAATCTTAATGAAAAAGAAATGAATAAGGCTTTGGACCTTTGTTATGGTCTTGGGGCCGATACGATTGCTATCAATGCTCCTACGATGTTTAATTTTAAATCTTTCAGTTACATCACAGACAATCTTCCTCGTTGGAAGAAAGAAAATAAGAGCATTCACTTTACTATTATCAATCCAGAAGATTCCAATATCTTCGCTTTGCCAATTCCAAAGTATCGTTTTAGTAATATCGTAGAAATTATCAAAAAATATCTCTGCTATCTTGGATTGGATATTTCTAACATGGATTCTAATTCTTTGGAAAATGACTTTATGAGAAGAATCAAAGATTTCCTTCCTTATATTTCTGTCTTCTATCTTTCTGATAAAAGTAGAACAGGAGAAGATCATGTCTTACCTGGAGATGGTACTTTGAAACTAGATTTCCTATTGAAAAAGATTAAAGAATATGGATATAATCGTTATATCAGTACTAAACTTAAACTTTCTAAATCCGATCTGTCTGATGTAGATAAGGTAAAGCTTATCCTCAAGAAAGCGAGAAAATTCTACACAGAAAATTATACAGAAGCTAAATAGATGGTAGCTCTTAGCACTTAGACCTTAGATACAGTAAAAATATTCGCTCAGTGGAAACTGAGCTTTTTTTGTGTTATTTCGAACCCGACTTTTCTGGTGAGAAATCTCCTGAACAACTAAAATAATTAGTATAGGAGATCCCTCTCTACGCTCGGAATGACAATACAACTATTTCTTGAATATATTGTGTAATGTAAGCAATGGCAATAAAATAATCTTCTTGGCATTCTGCTTAAGCCAGAAAAACGCTGGAAAGTTTCTAAATAGTAAATGGAGAAACTGACCAAACCTATTGTCTGGACTTGGCTTGAAGGGATAGATTACTAGATCGCGAAGGAACTTAAACATTGTGTTCGTATTGAAATAAATATTCAAATACTTTCCTAATT
>JAPLUV010000001.1 GCA_026397395.1 candidate division SR1 bacterium
GTCTTTTGCAAATACCAGTTTGAAATCATCCGAATGTAACCAGCAAATAAAAAAAATTGAGCAAAAACTATAAAAATCAACAGCCCATATAAAATTAAGAGACCAATCATAGCCTTGTACAGATCGAATGGAATGGAAGCGAATAGCTGTAGATCAAAATAGATCAGAGGCAACGCTATCACCATATAGGCAAATACAGGCAAGAGAACATAGAGTGGGAATTTAAAAGCAAATGAAAAAGAAAAGGATAAAGCCTCGGTCAATCGAAATTTCTTTTTTTCCATGTTAATCTCCTCGTTTAAAGTAGTTCAGCCACTTAAGGGTCTGTCTAATTAATCAACTTTCCTGAATATTCAAGTAACAAAATCTCTCCTTTTTTCTTGAGAAATTATTACCTAATTAGTTAGGCTATCACTTGCTTTTCAGTCATTTTATGCTACAATTATTACCATGAAATCAAACGATGTGGGAGATTGATCATGAGTAAAAAAGGCAAGATTCAACGTAACTATATTCCTTACGAACCCAATCAACAATTTTTATTACCACCTGATATGAGTTCCTGGTTAAAAGCAAACCATATGGTGTATTTTTTAATTAACCTTCTAAAGAATACCGATTTATCTGCCTTTGATCGTACCCCCACCTCTCGCAGAGGCAGACCCACCTATCATTATCAGATGATGTGTGGTCTGTTACTTTATGCCTACAGTCAGGGAGTTACTTCTTCCCGTATCATCGAACGCAAAACAACGGAAGAAATCCCGTATCGGATTCTAGCAGGGAATCGACATCCAGATCACAATACCATTGCTAACTTTCGTAAAAACTATCTAGACGAGTTATCTTCGATTGCTCCTTCTCTCCTACTCAAGCTGCAACAAGCCAAATACATTTCCCTGGATCTGGTTTCCATCGATGGAACCAAAATGAAGGCGAATGCCAGTATTTATGAAAACATCACTCAGGAAAAGGCACTAAAACGGAAACAAGAGGCTGAGCAGTGGTTGAACCAAAAGATGAAAGAAGCTGACCAAAAGGATCAGGAAGAGAACAATCAGTTTGGCAGTCAAAATCCCTACTTAGGACTACCAACGGGATCCTACGCTGATAAGACCATTGAGGAGCTGACCCAAGAAGTAAACAAGTGGGATCACTTTCTTGACCAAACGGAAGTAGATTATTCCAATAAGAGGAAACTTGAGCAACAAAGGATAGAGCAAGAGGAACAAGAGAAACAAGAACAAAAGCGGGAGCTAGCACAAGAAGAAAAAGCCAATCCAACTAATCAAGCCAATCAAAGCAGTTCAACCAACAAGTCAACCAAAAAGAAACGAAACCAGCAACAAACCAAGAGACAACATTCTATTTGTCCACTCTCTCCTCATGGAGATCTTCCTCCTCTGGATTATGTGAGTAACCGGACCGATCCCCAGTCAAGAATGATGGTACTAGGATCCAACCACTCTTGGGTACAAGCTTTTAATGTAGAGTTAGCCGTCGACTCGAAACATCAATTTATTGTTGGTGTAGCGGTAACACAGGACCACAACGATCAATACCAGTTAATTCCTATGATACAAAACATAGAGAAACAATTCCAGCTAACCCCCAAACAGGTATTAGCAGATGCTGGGTATTGCAGTGAGAAAAATTTAACCTATCTCCTGAAAGACCAGATTGACCCCTTTGTTGCTACCGGTCGACCAGAATGGATGCATCATGGGGGGAAAGAACTTCCAGAACTCAAAGAAGCAAAGGAATCAATTGAACAACCAGAACCTGACAAGATTGAATCTAGCCCTGACTCTCTCAAAGAAAATGGATATAGCCATCGGTTAGGTTTTTCTTTAGTAGATACCATGAAACTAAAACTCAAAACCGAACTTGGGAAAGACGTTTACAAGAAGAGAGGGAATTTGAGTGAAAGTCCTTTTGGATTCATCCGACATGTGATGAAATTTAATCAGTTTTCTCTCCGAGGATTACAAAAAGTACAAGGAGAAGCAAACCTGCTGATCCTTGCCTATAATCTCCGGAAGTATTATCGAATCTGTCATCCGATCGTAGTTAAACCAAGGAAAAAGAATTCAATAGCTCTTTCGATGGGATAAATGATCCAGATTAGGTCATATTTTGCTTGTTTTGATCCATAAGCGAGATAAATCGAAGAAAAAACAGCTGTAATTGATATTTTTTTCTATTTTTTATTCTAAGACTTAAAATTTCGGTTAAAATAATGCTTAATTAATTTGTTGGAGAATTGTTGGTGAATAAATTTTAGGACAGACCCTCTACCTGTGATGAAATTTCTTTATAGATGTAAATCATCCCTAGCGAAATGAATAAACCAAGGGTTGGTAGGATAAAAATATTTAAGATTAAGGCATAATGGTGAAAGTTAAAATGTTCTAAAATGTATACGGGAATCA
>JAPLUV010000006.1 GCA_026397395.1 candidate division SR1 bacterium
TATCATATTCTTTCCCATGCTCTTTATTAAATTTTTTGGTGATGCCGATGCCTTTAAAGACCATATTTTCCATGGCATAAATGACAGCAGCTACTTGTTTTTTTGGGTCACTAATATTCTTAAAGATATGTTCTTGGAAGAGAAAATTGACGGTGTCTTTCTGTTCCTGGTCTCGAAGGTGGTTAATTAAGCTATCCAAATGCTGATGCATACCAGGATAATAGAGGTCTACATTTTTGACAGCGAAGTCCAATGCATTGGTGCCTGTATCTCCTCAGCCATCTAGATTCTTTTGGTGAAATGTGCTAAAGTCGGTATAGGTGGTCGTATGTATCTCATCGGCTTCTTTGACCGTGTAGCGATGAGCATCATATTGCTCGAGCGTCTGTTTAATCGCAGCCTTCACTTTTTCACTATTTTTACTAAATCCTGGCTGTAAAAAAAACACAATAGCTCCGGCTGTAATGAGTATTCTAGTAAACATCTTCGTTGCTCCAAGCGGCTTGCTTGCGAGTTGTAGCTTGTCGACCATGATAGTGGGGGATATGGATAAAGTTAGAATAACTTTAACTATATATAGATATATTATAGGTAAATCAGTAATAAAGTCAAATCAATATACATTTTTCTTTGTTCGAGAAAGCTCAGATTCTTCATCCGCTAGCTAGCATTGACTTTATCAAGTAAATATATAAAACAAAGAAAAAAATATGAACCATAAAAATATACGACTATGAAATATGTACTACTATTATTACAGAACAGCTTGATGGATCCGAAGGTTCAATGCAGAAAAAATCATAAGGTGGTCGATTGTGTCCTTTGTCCCCAAAAAGGGGAGTGCCCATGGTTCAAAGGAGATATCGAAGATTTCTGGATGTTAGCAGAATATGAGGATTTCGAAGTAATCAAGGCCACCATCAAAGTGGTCAAAGACGAAACCAGGGCAATCATCTTGATCGATGGTCCAGACGATGCTATGTATATCTACCAGCTTACAGGCAACATGCAAGAAACTGTAGCAATCTGTACAAAAATGTACGAATTTTACAGAAGCTTGTGATGCTCAAGGTGACGGATCTAAGAGGTATCCCAATTGATCCAAAAGGTCCGATGAATTAAGTTATTGGAATTTCCAAAAAAAAGTGTTGTCAGTTTGGCAGCTCTTTTTTTCATGCAAAAAACAGACTTGACTTAAAATGGGAAATATGTATAAAAAGAATGTTGACGTTAAATAAAATAATTAAAAAAAGTAAGAACTATGTTTACACTATTAGCAAAACAAAAAGAAGATCCAAAATTCAAAGCATTTTTGGAAAAAATTATTCCTAATCACGACTGTGAAACATGTGAAGCAAAAGGATTATGTCCACTGCCCAGCATCAAAATGGTTGTAGAAAAATGGATGAGTACAAAAAACCCCGATTTCAATGAGATAAAAAAAATTATCAAAAAGGAAATCAAAAATGCAGATTTCATTATTGTTATGGATGATGTAGAAGACACCTGCTACATCTTCAAAGCAGAAGGCGATCTGGCTGAAATTAAGAAAACCACATTGAAAGAAGCACTTATTAATTACGAAAAAATCGAAAGAACACATGTGTTTTTCTCTGAAGTACGCGATGTTCGCGATCAACCCATCACGGTGGAAAAGAAGAAAAAAGCAGAGGCACCAGCAGAAGAAAAGGAATAACCTGCTAACCCTAACCAAGTGGAATTTCCAAAAAAAAGAGTTGTCAGTTTGGCAACTCTTTTTTTATACTCAACCGCCAAAAAAACAAGTGTAACGAAGTTTTTTTGGATGATTGAGTTATAGTATACTACCCAAATAATTATACAAAAAGATAAACCAATTATTTGAGGTAGTAACTATATATTCTTCAATCAAAAATACTGAAACATATTTTTGAAGGAGAATATATACCAACGACTTGAGAAACTGTAAGTACGAGAGAAGCGAAGTAATTACAGATTTCGAAAGCGATTCGGTATAATAAAAAAAATCTCCAGCTTCCACCAAAGCTCATTTTGGCTTGCAATATCTATAGTTTTGATTATAATAAACCCGTTATCACGATGGGGATGTCCATTAGGTTAAGTGTTGGTGCTTAACTCGTGGGCTCTTTTTTTTGTTCATTTTCATTTGATTTTTATATAGTTTTGAGTATACTAGTACTCGAATTACCACGAATAAGGTTCCGAAAAGTGCGAGTGCTTTAGGACACCTTTTTCTTTTTTGCTTGTTTTTTAAACTTCCCTTTCTTCTTATATTCTAGGTTTTGACGGATATCAGGGACGCCTAACGTCATGCCATAGGTAACCCTAATCCCATCATACAAAGAAGAATACTTCCTATTGGGAAATAATATCTTTTTGAAACGTCACTTCTCAATAAGGTATTTAACTAGCTTGATATAATCGCCATCACCAGATACGAGGACAACCTTATCAAATTCTTCCTTCTCAATGATTTTTTTCATAATTTCAAAGACAATATCCACATCTACATTTCCCTTTTTTTTCCCTTTAAGTGCAGGGGAGTGTTCTCTAAATAATACTATAAACCCTGCTTTTTGAAGCGAGGAATATAGTTCCTGTTCTTTTTCAGAGATAAATCCGAGAAAATAATAAACTTCCTCAGTATGGAATTTATCCGCCAAGAAGACTTTAAATCTCTTTAGATCTAATTCTCGACCATCTGCCTTAAGTCCAAGATGAAGATTTTGTCAGTCTATAAATGCAAAGTTCTTCTCCATAATCCGTCTTACAATCTAAAACATTCCAATTATACCCTTTACTAATCGGCATTGCAATCTGAAATAAAAAAATCTCCAGCTTGCGCCAGAGACTTTTATTTCAATCTGAAAACAAACCCCACGTATCGTTGCCGGGAAGGCAGTAATGATTGCCACAGGGCAACAATAATTTTATTGTAGTATGTTAAAAATGGTCTGCCGTTAGGCGGGGCTGGAAAACAGAAGAGGACTAAGCAAACCAGCGGCCGAGCAACGGGCGAACTGCGAGCCTGCCTGCCGGTAGGCAGGGCCTAGACTTTTTTGATTACTTGGCGCCTGTCCCGCACCAGCGGGAGGGCAATGCCAAAAAGTAATGCCAAGCGCAGCGTTTGGGATATAAAAAAACAAGGAGATTTCTCACCTTGTTCGAAATGACAATAATTTATTTACTTGTTTTACTATCAAGAATTTTCTTAATCAGTGTGGGTTCGATTTCGTCTTGAATATATCTCTCGACAGGTCTTGCTCCATATTGTGGATCGTAAATTTTCTCAATAATCTCTTTTACTTTTTTGTCTGTAAATTTTGGTAAGACTATATTAGAACCAGCTTTCCAGCTTGCGAGGAATTGATCTACTTTGACCTTGAAGATATTTGCGAGCACTTTTTTATCGAGATGCTTAAAGATAATTTTGTAATCTATTCTATTGAGAAGCTCTGGCGTCAATGTTCATTTCATTTCTTCCAAGACTCTTTCTTTGACGGCCTCAAATTCTCTATCATCGATGTCCTGCGTATCACCAGCTGAGAAACCAATGCGAGATTGTTTTTTCGCAAATTCTTCACTACCAATATTTGAGGTCATAATGATGATGGTATTTTTGAAATCGATCCATCTGCCTTTCGCATCTTTCAAATGTCCTTCATCCAATATTTGCAACATAATGTTCAATACATCACTCGCAGCTTTTTCTACCTCATCAAACAGAATTACTGAATAAGGTTTTCTCCTGACTGCTTCGGTGAGGTTACCTCCCTCATCATACCCGACGTATCCCGCAGGCGAACCGATCAATTTAGAGACAGAATATTTTTCCATAAACTCAGACATATCTATTCTAATCAATGCATTTTCATCTCCGAAATAATCTTTGGCAATAAGTTTAGCAAGATATGTTTTTCCCACTCCTGATGGTCAGAGGAATAAGAAAGATCAAATAGGCTTTTTCTTTGGTATCACAGAAAGTCTGCTTCTCGTCAACGTTTTGACTACGGCTTCGACGGCTTCATCCTGTCACACAATATTTGCTTTCAAATCTTCTGCTAATCTTTTGAGTTTCGTAATCTCATCTTCATTGACAATCTGCGTTGGGATTCCTGTCTTGTCTGCTAAGACATTACCGATATCTTTCGCATCGATGAGTGGTCTCAGATGCGTAGGCACATTTTTACTCGTTCTAATTTTCTGCATATCAACCTTGATTTGCTCTTCTTTATCTTTCAATTCTGCAGCGCCGAAATAATCTTGTTTCTCTATGGATTCTTCAATTTTTTTCTGCAGCTTCGTTAAGGTATCTTCATATTTTTTGTAATCATCATCGTTATCTAATTTCTGACTCATGGTAGATTCTCTGGCACATGCTTCATCGATAATATCCAATGCCTTGTCAGGCAAAAATTTATTCATCATATATCTTCTAGAAAGATTGATGGCGTTTTCCAAGGCCTCGTCGGTAATTTGGACACCATGAAAATCTTCATATACTTGTTTCAATCCTTTTAAGATATGTAATGCAGATTCGGGATCTGGCTCATTGATAATGACTTCTTGAAATCTTCTCTTGAGTGCAGCATCTTTTTCGATGTGCTTTTGATATTCATTGAACGTCGTCGCGCCAATCAATTTTACTTTGCCTCTGGCAAGTAATGGTTTGATCATTTGCGCAGCATCATTATTTTCTTGTCCACCAGCTCCGATGATGGTATGAATCTCATCGATAAACATAATAATATTATTGGTCGGATCAGTAGCTTCTTCAAGGATAGATTTCATTCTTGCTTCAAATTCTCCTCTGTACTTCGTACCAGCAACCAAAGTTCCCATATCGAGTAAGAAGATTCTTTTATTTTTCAATTTATCTGGTACATTGCCTGAAGCAATTTTTTGCGCCAATCATTCGACGACGGCAGTTTTACCAACACCAGCTTCTCCGAGCAATAGGGGATTATTTTTATTTTTTCTGAGCAGCGTGTAAATCACTTGATTGATTTCATTTTCTCTGCCGATAATTGGATCAATTAGACCATCTCTGACTTCTTTCGTGAGGTCAGTACCAAAATATTCTATCGTAAGTTTTTTCTCTTCTTTTTTAGCAGCCTTGTCAGCATCGCTGGTTGCGGTATCATTTCTTTCCATGATCTCGCTATCAACGGCGTCGAGGAGCATCTTGATGTCTCCGGTGTTTTGTAAATTGTCTATATTCATAGTCTGGATAGTGTTAGGATCTAAATCGAATGCTACCAATATTTTATTGAGAATCTCGAGAAAAGCAAATAAGCCGACCTGCTGTATACCCGGTGTGAAAACAAACTTTTCGCAGGTTTTGACCAGGGTTTTCCTATCTATTCAGAGGGTGGATAGATGGTGGACACATGGACTGGACAAATCATGAAATGATATATAAAATAGTATTCCCAAGTCCAATCTCTTGATTTTTCCTTCTGTCAAAAGCATATGAATATGAGTCGTTATTTTTTTGCTCAGCGGTAATTTATTATCTTCTAGCAAGACGCTCAGATCTTTATGCACATTATATTTTTTGACAATAATTCCCGTCCATAAATCTTGCTCAGGCAATCACATCACTTTGTGTAACACATTTCGCAATCATTGCTGTTGTAAAACCTGATACACTCACCAAAAGATATCATCACCTTTGATCGTCTTCTGGCCTGCGCGTGCGGCAAGTTTGCTCGCCTGTTTTAGTCCAGAGATCGCTTGAGTAGTAAAGACATCGATATGATTGTTCATATATGTAAGTATGAGCTAGAGAATAAAAGCAAATCGGAATCTAGAATTGGGAATCGGGAATCTGGAATCGGGAATCTGGAATTTCAAGCTCCAGATAAACAGCTTCCCGATAAACAGATAAACCATTTTTTATATACTTCAATTGATATAATTTTCCACTCAAGAATTTCAATAGCACCCAAGCTCTTTGCTCATAAGAGATTGACTTTTGAGAGTAAATATCTATAAAAAATTACATAATTAAAACACAAGCGTATGAAAAAAGAAATCACAATTTGGTATCCAGCTAACCATACCTACTTTGACATGCCATTAGGCTTGCTAAAAGTAGAAAAAGTTATTCATGGAGGAAAAGTACATTATGTACTAAACTTTCCCAACGGAAAGATGGAAAAAATAGAATCCACGGAGCTGGGATATGAGCAACTAAAATCAATTCTTTCCGGACTATTCAACGATGAATTAGAACCAATAACGAAAGAAGAATACGATGCTTTTATGATCAAATTCAACGACGTATTTGGTCCGACTCCGACAGAAAGATGAGTAGCTTCCTTACACAAAACCGCACAAGTAAATCCCTTGTGCATACGCACGAGAGACATTTGCCCTTGTGCGTTTTTGATTATTGCAAAAAAGAGGATGAGATTGACTTGTCAGAGTAATTGTCTATAGTTAGAAAAAGAAATTAAAAATTAAAAACTAAAAACTAAAAACTAAAACAATACACACTATGGGAAAATTTATTATCTATTTAGCAATAGCAATTGCCGCAGGTATTGTTCTCTGCCTCTGTCTTCTTTTCAATAAAAGGAAAAGTAATTACAGAGAAAGGACAATAAAAAAACAAAAAAAACAGTTTAACCACTTCTTTGATCGTATCTACTCCAAACATAAGATGACGGAGCACGAAATAGAAAAGTTTGCCAAAGAGGCGGCATTATTTTCTATCGAAGTCTTTGACAATGTTCCAATCTCGTATAGAGAAACAGGGGCAATGATGAAAGATATCATCCTCAAACGAGGAGATATATCAGAAGAGATAAAGCCTCATGAAAGATCATTCATCTTACGAGCGGAGTCAGCTATCAAAACTATGCTCCAAAACATTTAATTAACGATTTACAAAACAAAAACAGTATTAATCAAAAGAATTTAAACATTATGCCACAAACATTTACTACTGAAAAAGATAATGTGACTATCGTGATAGATACAGACATTATCGGAACACTTCCTGAACTAACTCATGAAGAATTTATAGCCAGAACAGATATTTTCTTAAAAGATGGCTCCTTATTGGATGATCATTTCTTGATAGGATCTGGTCCGGAGATAAAGGAATCTGATTTAGAGGAGATAAAAGAAAACAGAGGAGCATATAAAATAAATAATATGTTCCTTGTATACTGGTCATTGGACATTGAAGATGAAAAAAAATCCATCTGGCTTGCTGATACTCAGTGGATGACAGTACATCGTGAATAAAAATGCCTACATGAAACAGTTACCCTAGTGGTTTATCCACACAATAAGAACGCGGAAGTAATGAGCTCTCGCGTTTTTGTTTATTTGGAAACATAGGAATAGGTTGACTTAGAAGAGAAAATATCTATGATAGGAATAAGAAATAAATAGAAATAATCATTATAAAAAACTTTATTATGCAACCACAAGTTATAAAATTTGAAAGAACAATTAATGACAAAACATTTGTTATCAATTTCGGTATGATCAAAAGGCTAAAAAGATGGTCATTAGAGAAAATGATCGGTAGAGTAAACTGGTCCGAAACGATATGGCAAAACTTCTTCCGAGCAAGAGCCGCACTTTCACGGAATACCTATTGCATGGTAGGAGAGGGTGATATCACATCCATCCACCTCAACAAAATCGAGCTGATCAAAAAAGTGGAAGCTAGAGATCAGGGGTTTGGAGCATATACCATCGATTCCAAACAGACAACAGCATTCCACGAACATAAATCCAATGGCTGGATTATTCTCTTCAAATACCACAAGAAGAAGAATACCTATATCCCTTGGAGGATGTATGAAGACACTACTTAATCACAGAAACGCACAAGAGAACCCCTTGTGCATACGCACGAGAGATATTTGCCCTTGTGCGTTTTTTGATATGTAAAAAACTAGAAAAGGTTGACTTTATCTTGTAGATATGTAAAAAAAAAAAAAAAAGAAAAACAAATAATTAATTAATATACATCACATGGAAAACACAGTACCACATGTACCGATACTCTTATTGTGCATAGGAGTTATCGTAGTAGCTGTCTTTTTGATTCCCTACCTCATACGCAAAAGCAAGCGAATAGCGGAGCAACAAAGGACTGCAATAACTACCTTCTTAGCAGAAGAAAAGGGAGAAAAGACGGAAATTCCTGCGATAGCAGAAAAATTTTCAGCCTTTGATTCAAGATCTTTCTTGGAAGTCGCTAAGGTCATAGAAAATCCAGATCACAAAACGATCTGTGAAAATATTGCCTTAGCAATTGAAGCAAAACGAGCAAGGGAATTAACGGCGCTTGCTACGCAACCACAATTATCTTCAGATCCACAATTCGATACGCTCAACGAAGGTGGGAAATGCGAAATCTGCATAGCAGACATTAAAAAAATCTTACAGAATGTATATCTGTAGGAGTATCATCATTATCATTATTAATAAAAAAACACATTATGAGTTTAATTGAGAAATTCCCAATCAAAAAAAGCCATTCATTTAATGTGAATGGAGACAGTGGAGAACCATTTCCCAGAGGGACAGAAATCCATCTATTACCAAACAAACTTTACCTTGTTGTAGACCATAATAATAATGGACTAACATTACATTGGTTTGGTTATAAGGACCTCAAGAAATGTGGAGGAAAGCTCCCATTTAGTTTCAAAGACGCAAAAGGCAGGAGAAGAACAGTGATCGCCAAAAAGCACTATGAGAAATTTATGGAAGATTTTCAAAAGGCGTTTAACGAAAAGTAAATCAATGTGAGCCTATTCTCACCGTAATTAACCGTCGACCTGAATAGGCAGGAAGACAAAAATAAAAAAATATGCATCGTAAAAGAATAGTTGTATTAGATAAGTTCGACTTCATATTAGATGATGGAGAAACGATAACTATCTATAAAACCAAAACAGGAACTGACTTTTTCCTTGTTATTGTGTTTGCTGATGGGGCAATCCAGTTCGATAAGTTTCCGTATAAGAAACTTCTTACCTGTGAAGGCAATATGCCATTTAGATGGCTCAGCAAGAATGGCGAACTGAAGAATACATTAGAAAAGACTGCATTTTCAGCTTTCCTTAGTGATTTTCAGAGAAAATTTGGGTATAACAAAATAATGTGAGCTCATTCTCACAATCATTAACTGTCAACCTGAATGAGCAGGGAGACAAAAATAAAAAAATAAAAAAAAGTGAAAGAATCAAATACATCAGATGAACTGCAAATTTCAGATCTCATACAAATGGGAGAAGAATATTTTCATTTTACCTTCCAAAATATTCACGATACGGAAAAGCTTTCGCTAGACATGCCTATACAACCAAATATGGAAAAGGCTCTAGTAGACAAGCACTGTCTTATTACCAAAGGCATTCCGCAAAGTGGATTTAGAGCCCCAAGCTATTTTGGAAAAGTAACGAGAATCAAAATGATAGAGCTGGACAAAAGTCATAGCTGTCTATCGATGTTCATAGAAGGACATCAGAGCCCCAGAAATGTTGGTTCCAAAGAAGTTGCAATCTTCTGCGAACCAAGAGACCTTGATGGGCTAATCTATTACGAACCGGTATATATATATTATTAAACTGGTGGGATATTATTATGCTATACGAACGCGTGCTTGTTATGAGTGCGCGTTTTATTTTATAGAAAAAAATATTATTGTAATCATAGACTGAATATCTATCCTTTGGATGTAATGAGACTGCGTCGTAACGTATCGTAATGTATAGTAATGTATCGTCGACAACACATTACACGAAGGACATTACCATCCATTACAGCGTAGCGCATAACGATTTTATTCTTAGCGAAGCACATGTTTTGACGACTGAGATCAGCATTCAAGCCCAAGGTAAAACCCATGAACGTGATCTCGATAGAACGCAAGACGATATTCAGAAATTTGGAAATACTCCAAAAAATCCAACCCAATGGAGAGCTGTTCCCTGTATTAAAATCCAATGCCTACGGCCACGGTTTGAAACAAATGGTCAAGATTCTTAGAAGAACAGATGTTCCATATCTCGCTGTCGATTCTTTCCCAGAATATCAGATTGCCAAAAAGTATTCCAACAAAGATATTCTACTCATTGGAGAAACCTTACTGGAGAACTATAAATATTTCGATGCCAAGAGAGTGACTTTTTGCGTATATAATAAATGAACTATTGCGGCAGTAGCGAAACTCCACAAGAGAACAGTGAAAGTGCATCTCTTTCTCAACACGGGAATGAATAGAGAATGAATTCAAGAAGAAGAATTATTATATATTTTGGACGAGATCAAAAAATTCCCCAACATTCTCATCGAGTGAGTAATGTCACATCTGCATAGCGCTGACGAGCAAAGTTATAACGGAATAGAGGAGCAGATTACCAAGTTCAAAAAATTATATCATATGATTATCGATTCCTGACACGTGCCCACACGAAAACATATCGGCAATAGCGCTGGCATGGTCAAAGTGCACGATGACTTTTTCAATGCTCGGAGGCCGGGTATCGCGATGTATGGCTACAACCCCTTATCGGCTGACGATCCAGATGTTAAAAAACTAAAAAACCTCAAACCTGCTTTGTCCGTCACGTCCAGAATTATTTCCACACAGATTGCTTGGCCTGGAGAAGGAGTGGGCTACAATCACCGTTACAAACCTTACGATAGAGAACTCATGGTCACCATACCATTTGGCTACGCCGAGTGATTACCCAGAAATGCTTCAGGCAATATTACCATGAAACGCTGAAGAACAAATTTAAAACAAGTGGGAAGGATTTCAATGAACCTCTGTACTTGTAAAGTAGAAAATGATTCACCATGCTCCGTCGGCGAGCAAGTAGAAATCATCAGCTCATCAGCATCAGATATCAATTCCCTCACCGCCCTCGCGCAAGCAAGCGATACGATTGTCTATGAATGTTTGGTAAGATTGGATAAGAGTATGAGGAGGGAAATTGTGTAATAATATTGAAAGGTTGACTTTTTATAGGGAAAAGATATAAAGTTAAAAAACAAATATTAATCTAGAAAAAATAATTATGAAAGAATTAGACAAAATGGAAGGCATGTATAAGCAACTTGCATTTCAAATGAAGCTCGGCGCTAAACCATCCTTCAGAGGACAGACTATCACCGGCAAACTCATTTTAGTCGGATATGGTCATGATAAAATAAGCCCGAAATTCGACTATGTAAATCTCTCACAAAAAAACCTTTTTGATGAAAGAGAACTTGCTCGTTTTGAAAAACTTAATCAGAATGGGCTTATTCAGGATGGGTTTTACATAGAGATCAACGAAGGGAAAAACGATATTGAACTTCCTATTGGATCGATGGTCTTCGTTAAACAAGGGTTTGACTATTTAGCCAGCCCCGATTGGAAAAGAGACGGAGTTACTAACATGATCATGAATCAGCTTGGAAAAAAGAAATTTGAGTGGTTCGGTCAATTATCTGAGGAGAGAGAAGTTAAAACAATATTGCCATACATGGCAATTTACTTTGAACCTAATCTCGAAGATGGAAAATTCTTCATCAATGAGTATTCAGAACATTTGATTAAGGATTGATTTTGTAAAAAACAGTAGAGTATTATGTATTTGATCATTTTTTAAACTGCTGGGTGTAATGCTCAGCTTTTTTTATAATTGAAAAAGTAAAAATTATTCCTATAGTAAGTTCCATATAAAATATGGAAACATTGAAATATTGAAAAATGGAAACATGAATAGTACCATCATTTTTCCATCCTTCCATCCCTCCATCTTTCAATTCCTTTTTTTAAAATCATGCAACAAATCCGACTCTACTCATTAATAAGTGTCTTCGCTATCAGCCTCGTTTCACTAATCTGAATCATTGCCCTTGGCGTCAAGACAGAAAATCTCAAAAGAGTAGTGCTCTTACTCGTGAGCTTTTCCGCTTGAGCATTGCTTGGTGATGTCTTCATCCATCTCTTCCCAGAAATTATCAAAGCAGGAAGTCGAACCATTCGAACGTCCATATTTATCCTCGCAGGAATATTTTTTGGCCTCTTTACCGAAAAAGTTATTCATCGAAATCACTGTCATATGCCGATTACCAAGACGCACGTCCATCCGTTTGCGATCATGAATTTAGTCTGAGATACCGTTCATAATTTCATCGATGGCTTGATTATCGGAGCGAGTTATCTCGTGAGTATTCCTGTCGGCCTCGCGACATCTATCGCCGTCTTGTTTCACGAAATCCCTCAAGAAATCGGCGACTTCGGCGTCTTGGTCCATGGCTGATTTACCAAGAAAAAAGCGTTGACCA
>JAPLUV010000016.1:0-55802 GCA_026397395.1 candidate division SR1 bacterium
CGCAACTCCAGTGGAAAGAATGACAATCAAAAATAATGGTAAGATTGGTATCGGTACAATATCGCCAACACAAGCGTTAACGGTTAGTGGAAATATCAATGTCACTTCAGGTCATGGTATCTATGATGGATCTGGTAATCCCTATATTACTTCAGCATCATTGGGTGGGTATCTCACATCTGAAACTGATCCAATCTTTGCGGCAAGCGATGCTGCTGCGGTAACGAGCACTAAAATTAGTAACTGGGATACTGCGTATGCACGAGGCAATCATGCAACTCAATGATATCTAAAATCATCAGATTTGGTTGGCTATTTGACGGCAAGTGCATTAACTCCATATATCTTACAATCACAAACAGGAAACTGGAATACTGCATTCAGTCGAGGCAATCATAGAACGATGTGATATTTGACTGGGTATACAGAAACTGATCCACTCTGGTCAGCAGCTTCTGTTAATTATTATAATAAAACACAAGTAGATAGTATTGTTGGTGGTATTAGAGCTGGTATGGTATATCAGTGATTACGAGATTATTCTACTGGTGCGTTACCTGCCAATGTAGAAAAATGAGATTTATATGAGATTAGTGTAACAGGTACAGGTCACAATGGATTAGATTTGTATATTAGAGATATTATTATTGCAAATAAACATGTTACTGGATCCACCGTTGGTGCAGATTGGACGGTTATTATTATGGATGCTAATCCAAATATTGATCCTATCTTTACTGCTAGCCCTGCGTTTAATATTACTAGTTTATGAATCTCTCATTGGAACACTGCATATTCACGAGGCGATCATAGAACAATGTGATATCTCACGGGAGAAATTGATCCAGAATGGAATGCCGCTAAAACTAATTACTATACCACATCTCAGATAGATACTATGATGAACTGACTTGCTGGATGATTGGTCTATATTGGATGACGAGATTATTCTACGGGAGCATTACCATCCAATGTTCATAAATGAGATATGTATATTATTTCTAGTAGCCCATCTAATCCAGATTTTGATTTTCATATAGAATCTCCAGATGAGATTATTGCCAAGAGAGATGTTGTGGGTGCAACAACTTCATGAGATTGGGAAGTAGTAGAAATGGATATGGAAGAACAAGATCCTATCTTCTCTGCGAGTGCTGTATCATGAATTACATCATTAATTATTAATAATCGAAATACTGCGTATTCACGAGGTAATCATAGATCAATGTGATATCTTACAGGAGAAAGTGATCCTGTATTCTTGGCAAGCGACGCAGCTGCAGTAACTAGCACGAAAATTAGTCATTGGGATACTGCCTATGGTCGAGGAGATTGGCATTTACAATGATTCTTGACTAGTGCTTCATTGGCTGGATATGCAACTACAAGTGCATTATCTTCCTATGTTTTACAGTCACAAACAGGAAATCGAAATACTGCATACTCACGAGGTAATCATAGAACGATGTGATATCTCACAGGAGAAAATGATTCCGTCTTCTTGGCAAGTGATGCTGCTGCTGTAACGAGTACCAAAATCAGTCATTGGGATACTGCCTATGGTCGAGGTAATCATGCAACAATGTGATATCTCACTGGATGATCATTAACTGATTATGTAACTACAAGTTCATTGTCTTCCTATGTTTTGAAATCACAAACAGGAAATTGGAATACTGCATACTCACGAGGCAATCACAGAACGATGTGATATCTGACAGGAGAAACTGATCCTGTATTTGCTGCAAGTGCTGCATATGGAATTACTCCTACAAATATTTCCAATTGGACTGCGGCTTATTCACGAGGAGATTGGCATGCTGCATGATTCCTTACTTCATATACAGAAACTGATCCTATCCGAAATGCTGCCAAAACTAACTACTATACCAAGACAGAAATAAATAATAAATGATATCTTACAGGAGAAAACGATCCTGTCTTCTTAGCAAGTACTGCTTATGGTATTGCTTCCTTGGATGTGACTCATCGAAATACTGATTACAATCGATATCTCACTAATTCATGACGTGCAATGTATTTCTGGAACAACAGTGGTAATTATTACACAAAGTCCCAAGTAGATGCACTTGGGTATCTTACATGAGAAAGTGATCCTGTCTTCTTGGCAAGTACCGCTCATGGTATCTCAGCATGAAATGTTTCCAATGGTGGCTCACTAGTAGGTTATTTGACTGGATGATCAATGTCTGCTTATGTTTTGAAATCGCAAACAGGAAACTGGAATACTGCATATGGTCGAGGCAATCATAGAACGATGTGATATTTAACAGGAGAAAGTGATCCTGTCTTCTTGGCAAGCGCTGCCTATGATATTTCTTCTACAAATATTTCTAATTGGAATATGGTGTATTCACGAGGTGATCGAAGATCTCAATGATTCCTTACTTCATATACAGAAACCGATCCTATCTGGTCAGCGGCTTCTACTAACTATTATACTAAGACAGAAATAAATAATAAATGATATCTTACATGAAGTGCATTAGTTGGTTATCTCACAGGTGGTTCATTAGCTTCTTATGTTCCTATGTCTGCAACAGGAAATTGGAATACTGCATATGGTCGAGGTGACCATAGAACAATGGGATATTTGACTTGAGGTTCATTTGCTAATTATGTTCAACTATCACAAACAGGAAATTGGAATACAGCATATTCACGAGGTAATCATGCTTCTGCGGGTTATCTTACTGCAAGCGCATTGACTCCATATATCCTTTCATCACTTTCAGGAAATTGGAATATAGCATTTAATCGAATGAACACTAATTCATGAAATGCATTGTATTTCCGAAATAATAGTGGTAGTTATTATACCAAGAATGAAATAGATGCTAAGTGATATCTGACTGGTGGCTCTGCTGGTTTAGGATTGGGTTACACGCTTGACGTGATGTCTATAGTTGCTAGTACATTGACAGATGGTCAAACGCTTTATATAGGTCAACTTCCACTTGCTCCTACTACCACTGTTGGAATAAGAAAGGTATATATTAGACATGGATGAACTATTAAAATGGCAAATATTTATTCTTATGCTGGTACGGCAGGTACTAATGAAGCGTGGTCATGATTTATTAGATTAAATAATACTACAGATTATCTTATTCAAACATTAAATGTTTCAGCTACTGAAAGAGTTCGATCCAATACTGGAATGAATATCCCTGTAGTAGCTGGTGATTATATTGAAATTAAATTGGTTGCTCCTACACGGGCTACTAATCCTGCTACCGCAACTTTCGGATGATATCTCTATATAGAATAGTTTATTTTTATCATAGCTTATGCGTAGAATATTTCAGAAACCCTTTATCCTTATATGTGTTGCTCTTGCATTCATCTGCATGAGTAGGGTTTCTGCTAATAGTTTAGAATATCTTCTCGATGAGACATTTTTTACGGGAAGCTATGTTCCTTGATTGTATGTCAATGCAGATCTTCATTTTAATCGAGGTGGTAATGATTTCTGATGAAAAATATTTTTCCAATCGGGAGTTAAAAATGTAGGTATTACTACAATTTCTCTGAATGTGCCAGCACCACCATTTGCTGTTAAGGCTGTGCTAGATGAGTATTCTGATAAACAATGTAATAAACAAGTGAGATGATTTTATATTAATTCTGCACGTGGAAATAGAGTCCGACCCCTGGATCAAGACAGTCTCACCTACCTTCAGTCTGTAGATTCTTCTTATGATTCATTGACGATGACAGGAGGTTTCTTTGTATGTAGTACACCAGCAACTGCTGTCTATGGATATATCCAACATACGCGAAGTGGTGAAAATTATTATCTGGTTGCTGGCATGCAATATGATTTTGATCATAATCAATATATTCATCTCTTTGATATTAATGGAAGCTTATTGTTTGAAAATGGTACTACACGATGATATCTCCGAGATAGTTATGGTGGGATAGCAGAGGTAAGTGGTTCTGGTTCTGTTATTACTTATGTCTGTGGTGATGGTTTGGTGGAAGAAAGTGAACTCTGTGATGATGGAGTAAATAATGGTAAATTACATTATTGTAATGCTACCTGTAATGGTATTGTTGCTTGTGATGCTGATGAAATAGAAGTAGCTGGTGTTTGTACTGAATGACTCCCAGTGCCTAATATCTTTACTGGAAATACAAGCATTTCCTGATCTGCATTATTTGAATGATATACAAGTACGGGAGTTGTCTTATGAGGAACAGGAACATTGATTATTGTCAGTGATGATGGAAGTAATAGTATCGAAATACCTGCTACTTTGTGAGCTATCCTTGCTAGTGGTCTTGCTTGGGATGGTGATTTGGCAGCACCTCAGATTACTGGAGTGCTTACTTTAGCTGAAATAGCTCGAGATTTACCAACGAATACAAGTACGACAACCTATAGTCATGATATTGTTACTACGATAAAAGTCGGTTCTAATGAATCAGACTTACGACCAAGGACAGGATTCTTTACGATTAATCTTGCCATGGATCCAGCATACAACGGTCAGACACTTACTATTTATAGATCAGAAGACACTGAGACGTGGATAAAAAATGAACCGGGAGAAAGTTGTTTTGTACAAAATAACATCTGTTCATTCACTACGAATCACCTGAGCTTCTTTGCTCCTGTTAGGCTTGTGACAACAACTAAAACTACAGGATCAAATGGTGGTGGTTGAGGTTGATGAGGATGAGCATGAAATATTTGTGCTTCCATACATTGTGCTACGCAAAATAGTCCACTGTGTTGCTCATCTCAAGAGCAGGTTAAACTTGGAGATACTAAGATAGAAAAACTATTGGCAGCTCAAATTGCTCTGGGTATTCATGGATCTGCTCCAACTTGTTCGGTAACGGATTCTCCATATTCTGCAGAATTAACTAGCTGATTCTCATTCGCATATAGTGTCGGTATCACGTCACAGTGTCCTATCACGAAAGCTAATCTGGATGGTGTATTGTTGAGAAAACATGCAGCAAAGATGATTTCACAATTTGCTGTGAGTGTGCTTGGTAAGAAACCAAATAATTTAGCTGTATGTAACTTTACTGATATGACGGGAGAAACTCCAGAGATGAACTATTATGCTGATCTTGCTTGTAAGCTTGGTCTGATGGGATTAAAATCTGATGGTACTCCTGATACAATATTCAATCCAAGTGGCCAAGTGACTAGAGCACAATTTGGTACGATGTTGTCGAGATTACTTTATGGTAACGCAAATAATGCTAAGCCAGGCAAGCGATATACAGCTCATCTCAATGCGCTGAAAGCGGCTGGTATTATGACTAAGATTACTCAACCAGCTATGTTGGAATTGAGATGATTTGTTATGATTATGATGGAGAGAATTAGTAGTAAGTAGAAAGTATAAAGTAAAAAGTATAGAAAAAAGAAGTAAGTCAGTGATGACTTGCTTTTCTTTGATGGATAATTAATGATATTATCATTATTCATAACAATTCTCCCGACTAAGATCCCGGCCGCAAAACTTATCGCCGGGATGACAGGAGTCGGGGTTATTTATTTATTGTTCATATAATGGTAATAATTCACTCGCCTGTTATGCTTTCGGAAGTCTTATCTTTCGTACCGGAGCATGCAAAACTGATTGTTGATGGAACTTTAGGACATGGCTGACATACGATTGTAATGGCAGAGAAATTTCCTGATGCGAAGATTATTGGATTGGATATAGATGAAAAGATGCTCGCTAAAGCGAGGTTGAGAGTTGAATCCGCCACGGCGGATGTTGAGGGTTGAGAGTTGTTGGCAAATAGAATTGAATGCGTTCAGAAATCGTATGCTGATATACAAAGTATTTTGTGAGATAAAAAATGTGATTATATCTTATTAGATTTGTGAGTAAATCTGGAACATTTTCTTGCGACGGATCGTGGATTTTCTTTGAAGGGAAATGCGACGTTGGATATGAGATTTGACCAGGGAAAAACAAAAACTGCGGAGGTAGTGGTCAATACGTACAGTCCGTCAGATTTGAAAAATATTTTTGTGAAATATGGAGACTTCACGGAGAAAAAAGCAGAGGAGTTGGCAGAGACTATTTGTCGTGAAAGAAATAAAAACAGAATTGTAACTACGTTCGACTTGAAGAAAGTATTGGGCTTGTGTGGTCTGGGAAATTCTGCTGTCGCGGTTATTTTTCAAGCTATTAGAATCGAAGTAAATGGCGAACTAGACAACTTAGAAACTTTTTTGTCTACATTTGCTGAATGTCTGAATGTTGGCTGAAGGTGCGCAATAATGAGCTATCATAGTATCGAAGATAGACTAGTTAAGCAATCATTTCAGCAACTTGTCAACACATGATGATTTGCATTGCTCACAAAAAAAGTTATAGTACCCAACTATAAGGAAGTAGAAAAAAATAAAGCAGCAAGAAGTGCGAAGATGAGAGTGATTGAAAAGACGGCAGAACTTAGAACTTAGTTGGCAGACCGGTCTGCTATCTGTAAACTGCTAGCTCCAAACTTATGATCTCTAATCTTATTTGTTTATTATAGTTATTGCGATATGAAACAGTTTGCTTTTGTACAAAAAAAATCACTGACCAATCTCTATGGTTCTTTTTTGCATAAGTATAGAAAATATGATGATGTAATGGGGATGATTAAGGTTATTGCGCTTGCATCATTTTTGGTTATTTGTTGATTTTCTTATTTGATCTTTATCAACAAGGCATCTACTCGTGGATATTTTCTGAGACAAGAAAATCAGAAACTAAGTGCGATTTCATTTCAATTTGAAATTTTGAAAACTAAAATGTTGGATTATAAACAACAAAATCGAGATACTATCCATGGATCGACATTCAAAAATGATGTCATCAATGTTAATACTGAAGTGGTGAGAATTCCTGATAAGATTGAGCTTGGTTTTGTGAGATAAGATGGAAAATATTTGTGTCATCCTGAAGGTACTGAAGGATATAATTATATTCTTCGACTACGCTCAGAATGACAAATAATCAAGGATGTTGGAATGACATCTTTTTATTTTCTTTAATAATGTTGCAAAAGCTTCTTGGTTGACTATTATGCTAGAGAACTTTTTATTTTCTGATATTTTGTTGATGGACATAACTCCTTATAGACAACAAATGGACAAATCAATTGCATACTTTGAATGAGAATTGAAGGCATTACAGGTCGGTAGAGCATCAGCCGGGCTGGTAGAAAACATCACCGTAGAAGCTTCTTATGGGCCAATGAAAATCCCTCAAATTGCTCATGTAACCTTGATGGATGCACAAACTATTAAGATCGAACCATGGGACAAGAATGAAGTAAAACATGTAGAAAAAGCTATTTATGATGCTAATGTTGGACTTACACCACAAAACGATGGTGGATATATTCTCGTCAAAATACCAGCGCTTACTCAAGATAGAAGAATGGAAATCACCAAACAAGTCAAAGCGATGGGCGAAGATATCAAGGGACGTATTAGAGTAACTAGACAAGACGCGATGAAGGACAATAAGACTATTTTTGATAACAAAGAAATTGGTGAAGATGAAAAGAACAGAAATGAGAAAGACATAGATACACTCACTAAAAATATGAATGAGAAAGTAGATGAACTTGTACACAATAAGTCTGAAGAAGTTATGAAAGTATAATGGTTTGTAATGTTTCCGCTTGCGCGGAAGTAATGGATAGTAATGTATCCCGGCAAACCGGGATGTTGTGTATTGCAAACAATACATTACCATACACTACGACACATTACGATGCATTTCCATTGGTTTCTGTGTAAATAATTTTTATTATTATATTCGATATTATGAACATTTTTTCATTATTATTTACTCAAATTTTATATCGTCCGATATTTAATTTGCTCGTTGTCTTTTTAGCGATATTTGGTGGTAATCTAGGAATATCAATTATTTTGCTAACCTTGATTGTGAGGTTTGCTATGATCAAAACTACACTTGCTGGTAATGATATGCAAAAAGGTATGGGAGCCCTCCAACCTAAATTAGCCGAGATACAAGAGAAATACAAAGATGATCCCAAAAGAGTTTCAGCAGAAACTATGAAAGTCTTCAAGACAGATGGAAAGGGAGCATTTAAGGGTTGCCTTATGATGCTTATCCAGATCCCGGTATTTATTGGACTGTATCGAGTAGTCAGAAGAATATCCAATAATCAGGTGCCTGCAGAACGATTGTATAGTTTCTTTCATGGCTTCGGAGTTCAATATCTAGATCCTGCACATATCAATCATCATTTCTTGGGTATGGACTTATTGGCTACGAAAAATATTGGATTGACTATCGCTGCTGCTATATTTACCTATTTGCAGACGAAATTTACTACGCTTGCTAAACCAGCAACTCCAACAGTGCCATGACAAAAAGCTCCAGATATGGGTAAGATGATGGGCTTTATGAATATCTTCTTGGTGTTTATGATTGCATCATTTGTCTATACTATGAATGCTGCTGTAGGTCTCTATATCGTTACTACAACTTTATTTAGTGTCGTCCAATATGGATGGCAATAGAGAGAAATTCTTCTGATCGAACGAAGAGGTTGGATTGCAAAGGGAAAAAAATGATGAGTAGTTATTAATCCTAAATAAGCTTCCTGCGGTCGCGTTAAAAGCTTCCCACGGCTAGCCGGGGTCGCGTTAAAATGATAAAAGCTCTACCGCAGTACTGCGGTATAGCGATAAAAATTTATCAGGCGCAAGCCGTTTATCATTTTTGTCGCAACGGAGTCCTCCGTTGCTTTTATCCAGCGAATCCAAACTATCTATGCTAGTAAAAATAATTCTTCTTTCTATTCTGTTGGGCATTATTGTATTCCTTGTGGTACGATATCATGTCCAACTTTTTTTGTTGTTGTTTCGTAGACGTAACGAAGCAATTTATCTTCCTTCGTTCACGAAGCATCTGTCCTTGATGCGCAGTCAGCTTCCTTTGTCTCCCGGGAAAAAGATTCTCGATCTAGGTTGTGGAGATGGAAAAGCCTTGAGGTTTTTTGCTCGTCATTATGGTTTGAACTGTCAGTGATACGATATCAATACTTTTGCTATTAGGTATGGAAGACTTATCAATCGAATCCAATGATATAAGATGAAATTAGTGCTCAAAGATTTTAAACATGCGCCGATAGGTGATACTGACTATATCTATCTTTATCTCTTTCCTGGGCAAATGGTCTCTATAGAAGACTGGGTTTTCTCATGAGTTAAAGAGGGAACAATCCTAATTTCTACCACCTTTCATTTCAAAAAACATATACCTTTCCAGATAATAAAAGATCGTAAGGGACGTGATAGAATTTATTTATATAGAAAATAGAATTTACAAATTATTCCAAATTATTCCAAATTATTCCGAATTATTCCAAATTATTCCAAAATCATCATTAATAGTTATCTGGGCGGGGAATGGGTTGACTTTTGTCAGTAAATATTTACTCTCGCCAACCTAACCAATAAAAAAATAGTGTTATGGCGAAAGTAATTAACGAAAGAGCTATTCTTCTCTCTATTCCGAAGAAAAATTTCAACGTGGACACTTTTGTACAAGAACTTATAAACCATGGGTTCTGTACAAAGTTAGAGTCTCACAATGTGAGAAGTGATATTACAACTCACTCCATGTATCCCAAGCAATTTGTCTGTTTGGGCAACAAAGAATATCGCACAGCAGTGTTCCCTTGGACGGGATCAATTGAAGAATTTAAGAGAAGGCCTAATAATAAGGTACTTTCTCCTAATGAAATCAAAAAGAGCCACATTGATTGGCTTTTTCAAACCTAACTGTTGTTTTTTGATCAGCTTATTTGTTGTATATGAATTTCATATATGATGAATAAGCTTTTTTCTTATTTGTTAGAAGCAGAGAAATCCACAAGGCAAATCTCCGTCCAGAAATCGTCTTCATTTGAAGAGAACTATTTTATATTGTTTGTTTGTGGCGATACTTTTACAATAGCCAAAATCGGCTTGCTGACTTATGACAACCAATCATCTTCGTTTGCAGTATCCATCAAAAGTATCATGAGCGTGGTAGGTGGTTCGCATTTGATATATCAAAAAAGCGCTTATGAGTATGATAAGAATGGTAAATATTCCGAAACTCTTTTTGTGAAATATTTTCATTTTTTGCCGGAGAATTAAAAATTAAGTATTTTGGTTTCATATTCGTGGAACATTTTTTATAGAAAAAAATAAAATTATTTAGTAACTGTAATCTTTTTTTCCGCTCTATCTATACGATGTTGCCGATCTCATCATCGTCATTGCTTCATTGCTCTTCTACATAAATCTATTACTTCTTCATAATTTCATTCTTTTTCTCTGATTATAGCTAATTGCTCATATCATTTATGAGTAGGTAGTGTCGGTTCATTTTTATATTCATTTCTAAATTCTTTAATACTTTCGTCAGATATCTCTATCTGCTTTTTAAAAGCGTTTATCGCTTTGTTTAACGCAAAATCATCAAAATTTCTATTCTTGTAATAAGTTTCTCATTTATTTTGATAGAAAAAATGAACATCCATAATGTTTGTTTTATTATCTATCATTTTTTCTCATTGTTCTAATATGCGATATGCTATATTTCTATCTTCGCCCTGTTTAAACCATCATGGAAGTGATCATAGTAGGGAAACTATACTTTCATTTGGGGAAGATAATTGATTTACTAGATAATTTGGATCAGCCGAAAATCACATAGGAATAAATGTCTTGAGAATGTGATCTCTTTCTTCCTCTGAAAAGCTTGATGATCGTCGATCTAGTAACCCTTGATCTCATACTTTTCAATTATCTTTAATGTCTTCCATGATATTTATTTGGTATTTAAATTGGATATCACATTATATGCAAACCATCCATCTAAATTCTTGAATATTTGTGGTTTTGCACTGACTCCATCTTTTTGGAGACTTATTCCATCTTCATAGGGAGTCATTGTTATTATCTTTCAAAATTCTATTCTAAAACTTTTTAATGAAGAAACAAAATATATTTGTTTATCTGTGATTGCAAATGTACCTGTATCTATGTATCTCATTTCTTCTGTTTGTACGGGATGTCATTTGAAAGAGCTTGTTCTAATATAAAATCCTTTAGCTACTCTTACACTCGCACCTACAGAACCACCCTGATATTCTGTTCTTGTGCGTAACTCATAAAATTCTACATTTTGAAATAACCAAACAAGTTTTTCATCTTTTTGGAAATTGAATGGGAGATGTCATACTATATCAAAGCTTACTGCTGGTAATTTTCACTCAGAAATATCTCTTATTATAACGGCTTTCACAATTTTCTGAAATGATCCATTTTTGTCTAATGTTCCTTGATCAAAATTTAAATTTTTTTTAAATTCAGCAAGTTTTTCTTCCTCGTCTTTTGTTAAAATTCCATCATCAAGGAAATTTCCGACAGTTGTGTCGTAGCCAGAAATATAAAGATCCTCTACTTCTTCTGCGTTTACAAGTCCTTCATTTGCTAATTTTTCAACTTCTGATTGTAACTGTTTAAAGTCTATCCCTTTTTCGATAGAGGAAGAAACTAGTTCAATGATATTTATTTTTGTTGTAAGATATTTATCTTCACATTCTCTATGTCTACTATTAAAAAGTCCCGCTTTTTCTCCGCAATAAATACATTTGCTCATTTTTTTGAAAAAAGAAAATAAAATTACTTTCCTATTGTTATCTTCTCAGTCTTAAACGTATACATTTCTACCTCACCACTGAGGCCAAATTTTTCTTTGGTTTTGGTAATAGCGGTTTTCATATTGGTGATGCCAGTAGTTCCTGGTAAGATGACGCCAGATTTTTTGTCGCCTTTGTCCAAGATAACTAATCCATTATTTGCAGGAGATACGCTAAGTAATGTGGCTACATCATTTTGTAAGGTTGTTTCAGTAACGATATCTACGACAATAGATTGTGTCTCGGGATGTTTGGTAACGATGGCATTATACAAAATGTCGATGAGCTGACCGAGTGTTTTGTCCGTGGTGATAACGCCGTTGGAGACCAGGAGATTTTTGTTTGCGTCAAAGAGAGAAAGAAAGATCGCTCTATTTTCTTCTGCTTTATATTTGGCAAAGACTGCTGCTTTGATCTGCTCTAACATGGCTTCCTGAGAAAAAACTAAAAATTACTGATTGAATTTTGGGCGTATAACCTTATAGTTCACGGTACGTTTACTTTTTTTCTCCAACATGAATAAACTCAAGTTCAAGATACTCAAACAAGTAGGAAATGCAAGAGTTTGAGAAATTACCCTCAATGGCGTTACGCTGCAAACTCCTATCTTCATGCCTGTGGGCACTAAAGCAACGATCAAGGGAATGGTTCTCGATATGCTCCAAGATACGAAGTATATCGGCGACTTGCCAGCAATCAAATTAATTCTAGCCAATACGTTTCATTTGTATTTACGCCCTGGTGATGAGCTTATCAAGAAAGCTGGAGGATTACACAAATTTGAAAACTGGAATTCCTTAATCTTGACGGATAGTGGTGGGTTTCAAGTATTCTCTCTAGGGCTTTGAAAAGACGATGACAAGCAAATCCCCCCCAACCCCCCTTTATCAAGCGGGGGCGACAAGCATGACGTTAAGATAAAACTGACCGAGGAGTGAGTTAAATTCCGTTCACCATACGATGGCTCCAAACATATGTTTACGCCAGAGGGCGTGGTAGATATTCAGTGTAATTTGTGATCAGATATTATGATGGTATTGGATGTATGTTCGCCTGGCAAGGCTGATAAGAAGGTGGTAGAGAAGCAGATGCAGATGACGCATCGCTGGGCTAAGAGAGCATTTGAGCATTTTGAGAAAAAATATGATGCGGCGCGTGGCGTCTTGTTTCCGATTGTGCAGGGGTGAACCTATTTAGATCTCAGGCAAGAATCGATTGATTTCTTATCACAGTATGCGCGAGATGGAATCGCTGTAGGAGGCGTTAGTGTTGGTGAGAGCAAAGAGCTCGTTCGTGACGTCGTTGAGTTTGTATGACCTAAGCTCCCCAATGACAAGCCAAGATATTTGATGTGAGTGGGTACTCCAGAAGATATTATGCATGCGATAGAGTTTGGCTTTGATATGTTTGACTGTGTCTTGCCGACGAGGCTTGGCAGGCATGGCGAAGCATTCTCTGATGACGGAAATATCAAGATCAATCAAGCTAAGTATAGAGAAGATTTTACGCCGCTGACAAAAACATGTGGTTGCTATACCTGTAAAAATTTTACGAAGGCGTACTTGTTTCACTTACATAGAGAAAAAGAAATGCTGGCTGGTATCTTGCTCAGCTTACACAACATCGTTTACCTCGAGAGAATCTTGGAGGATTGGAAACAGGAGTTTTTGAAGAAATAAATTTTTTCTATATGACAAAAGCAACGGATCCCGTTGCTTGTTACGTCTTTGTTCTTACCTTAGTTTTGGTTCTGCTCTATGTAGTCGATTATCTCTTCTACAGTGTTTAATTTTTCTGCTTCAAGATCAGGAATTTTTATTCCATATTTCTTTTCGCATTCCATGACCATTTCAACCTGGTCTAAGGAGTCGCCACCCAAATCATTTTTGAGGTGAGCTGTTGGTACTACTGCTTTTTTCTCAACTTTTAGTTTTTCAACTAATTTTTCTGTTACCCATTTAGTAATCTCTGTTCTAGATGCCATGATAGATGTATTAATTTTGATTTTTATTTCCGGAATTGTTTCTTGTATACATATTCTATACCTAATGTCAATCTTAATTTTTTTTTAAAAATCCGCAGGCTTGCTAGTCGCGGATTTTCTTGAAATATATATGTCTATTGTATATCAAATCACATCGCTTTGTAGAGTTCAATGGTGTATCTTGTTTTTTCTTGTTCTGTCATAGTTCCTTCATTTAGATTTTTTTTTCCAACTGTCTTTTTTGGTGTTGGTTGAAGCATATCTTCCAACGTTCCTCAGAAAAAATTATGACGAAAGACTCTCCCTATTGCCGTCTCTCCTTTTTTTATTTTCTGGGTCGTTCTTGGTTTTTGCACTTTTGGAGGATCTTTTTGCCCCCATTCTGCTAAATTTTCCATCTTTTGATAGATAAATAAAAACTTTCTATTGCTTTGCTGGAGCTGGTTTTTTTTGGGCGTATTCAATATATGTTACGGTATCTGTTCAGCATCATAGTAAGGAATTGCAATATTAAATATAGTTTCCAATTCCATTTGAATTTCTACAGTATCCAAAGAATCAGCTCCTAGATCATGCGTATAGCTAGCTTTCCGAGTTAATTCTTCTTCCTCTCTACCAAGTTTGTCTGTTATAATTTCTATGATAGACTTTGCTATGTTTTTAGTGTTCCAGTTTTCTGGAGCTATGGTTGGAGTATTTTTCTCTCGTTGCTTATCAGTAACTTCTTCCATTTATATATGTTATAAGTAAATAAAGTGCTTTCTACTATAATTATTTGCTAGATAATGTCAATCTCAATCTTTCATCCAACGCTAACAAAAAAATCCCCCTATCACTAGAGAGATTTCTGTTTGTTGAAAGCTATTTATTTCTTTTTGTAACCAATGAGATTAGCAATCAATACCCACAATGCAGAGATTCCTACCAATGTGTAGGTCATCATAGCAAATTTGTTGAGTGTAGTGACAGCTGTTTGTACACCATCAGCTCCTGCTGTCATAGTAGTTACATCTGCAAAAATCTTAGTAACAAGATTAAGATCTAACCAACCAACTAATGCCCAATTGAGCCCCCCAATCACCAATACGATAAGAAAAATCCAATAAAGAACTTTCATTTGTGTAATGTATAAAAAAATAAAAAGAGACAAATTAAACTTAAAAAAGTAGTCAAGCTTTGCAAGAGAAAGTTTATTTCACTGCGTGAATTGAAAATGGAAAATGGATGATTGAAGATGGAACTAAAATTTTATCCAAGATTATTCGTCTATATTTGTGGAGAAAAAAAAGTATATTTTATCTGAAGTGTTTTATTGTTGCTCTGAGCTCCATATGTCTAAGATTTCGTTTACTCAGAATATAGATCATACTTTTGCCGATGACAAAATATTGGAACAGATTCGTACAGGTAACACTGATGCATTTGAACTGATTTATGAAAGGTACCACCAACAACTCTACCGCTATATTTGGACATTCCTCAACTTCAATACCGATGAGGCGTGATTGGTTCTGTCAGATGTATTTATCAAGACCTATACGTATATCCAAAAAAACAAAGTGGATACCCTCAAAAGTTTCCTGTATAGGACAGCACACAATGCCGCAGTCGATTGGATTAGAACCAACCAACATCAAGAGAATATCTTTCCTCGCGATACCCAGAAGTATATTGATATGGACGATCAGGATCAAAAACAGAAGTTGAATACTGAACATAAACAAGCATTGATCAAGCAGTATCTCTCTCAGTTAGATGATACATATAGATCTGTATTGTATCTCATTTACTATGAAAATAAATCCTATGATGAGATTGCACTCATCCAAAAGAGTAACAAAAATTCAATCGGCACCTTGGTCTTTCAAGCTAAGAAAAAATTAGAGGGATTGATGACTGCTGACGGTATCGATCCTACGATCTTCTTTTAACTTTGTAGCTCTGCATATGATCCAAAAAGATTACTTTCCAACTCAAGAAACTCCTGCATGGGTCAAAGACAAAATCATGCAACAGATTTCTGCTAGACCCAAAAAACTTCGTCTGGTCTCCGTCCTGCAGTATAGGATTTTGGCGTCTGTCGTCCTTCTTGTAGGACTTGTCATTGGATGATATAGTTATCTGCACGTATGAAAAACTTCTTTGCTGGTATCTACAACTTCTGGTACTCAAACATTAGTACATACCTGAAGTGTTTTTGTAACAACAACTCCTGTCCCAGAACAGTGAACCACAACTGATGTTGATGCACTTTTGCAACAGAAGCTTGCAGAAGCCGAAGCTACGCTTAATGCACTTTCCACTTCTTCTATTCAAGAAACCAATATCACGCTTTAATTTATTTTGCAATTCATCATGAAATCCTGTACCAAAGTATGTCTTCTCAGTTGAATAGTAGTGCTCTTGCTTGGCTACTCGTCTACTTTTGCTGCTGGAGGAAAAAATAAACCCATGCCCAATGTTCAAAAGTCTTGAAGCGTTCAAAAGGCTGAAGCTAAACTTACCTGCGACCAAAAGCCATGATTTGCAGAAAAAATAATCAATATTACTGCTATTTGTACGAGTAAGATTGATCTACTGATGAAGCTTGATACTTCTTTGAATGATATTCTTCCTTTGGTCAAAAAAGCCGGTATCAAAACTACATTGCAACAATTACAAACACATCTCCAGACATTGAAGGCTAATTATATTGCATTAAAAGCAAAAATAATTGCCAATCCTCAAAATATTTGTGGTCAAGAGCCAGTATGGAAGACCTATAATGAAGAGACTAAAATTTTGGTACAGGCAATAAAGAAACAATTTAATTTATTAAAAAATAAATAAAATTGGTCATATACCGCTTTGCGGAATAATTCTCGCATCCAAAATATGTTTTTATATTTTGGCGGTCGAATTAAAATTTTTTTCAAAAACTTTCGTCTTATATTGTACTTCCTCTTTATTTTGTAATTTGTTCTTATGAAAAAAACCTTATTTTTGACTTTGGGACTTTTGAGTCTTTCAATGATTGGCAGTACGTATGCTAATGAAGCAAAGCCAGTCTGTACTAATACCGGTGCTATTTGTCAGCTGAGACAGCAAATGCACGCAGAAATTGATGCTGCGAGAACTGGTCATCAGACCGAAGTGAATGCACTCAAAGATCAGGTAAAGGCAAATAAAGACACTATTGAAGCAAATAGAAAAAACTTTCATGCTAACTTTTCAGGAGCGAGATCATATGTGATTAAGCCACTTACCGGAGAAACAAAACTCTTGGTCAATGAAATTTTCCAAGCTAAAGAAGCTTCTATGGAGGCATTACAACAAACTACCAATGCCTTGATCAAATCATGAACAGTAGATCGAAGTGGATATATTGCGCAAGCAACTAACATTATTACTACTTTTAGGAATGCATTACTCCCTTATGTAGATTCTACTAAGCTAACTCAATTTGATGCGTTTATCCAATCCAAGATCAATTCTATGATTACTAACGTTGCTATAAGACAAACAAATACGTCGCTCAAAATGGATATAGGGAATAAAAAAGTCGCCTTTAAGGACCGATTAGCTCAGAAGAAATCTGATTTCAAAAATACTGTAGATCAAATGAAAGCTAATAAACCAAACAAAGGGAATAAATAAATATTCTTTGGTATTGAAAAAACTCGCTTTAGGGCGGGTTTTTTTATGTATATTAGATTTTACATTTTCTTATTCAGCCACGTAGTGCTACGTGGTTTTGCCCGCCACTATATTATTTGAAATAATAAATTTCTATTCAAGGGGTATAGGGTTCGAACCTATGATGGCAGTTCCGAAGACTGCTGTGTTGCCACTACACTAACCCCTCTCTCGGGAGTAATAATTTATTTCATCAAGAATTTTATGGTTCCATTTTTTATTTGATTCAAAACTTCTGACTTTCCGTCTGATGGGATTTCTGTATTTTTTTCCAAAAAATCGATCAGCTTGATTTTCATGTCTTGCGTGAAGACAGATTTAGTGATTTTCTCGAATTTTTCAATGGGTTCGTACCATTTAGCGAATATTTCTAATAGTTCGTAATCGTTGCTACTTATTTGATAGGTGATACCATTCTTGTTGGTGAGCTTGTCAACCTTGAGAAATATACTTGATTCTTGAAGTTCGTTGATGATTTTATCTAACATTTCTTGTTGCGCTAAATATTGTCCAAAGAGAGGAATCTGGATCTTGATAGATGCAAGCTCTCCTTTTTTGGCATCAAACTTTCCGTATATGAGTGTTAACCCAAATAAATAACTGAGGATATCTTCGATTTGTGGCTTCTCATTCGTTCTGTCTTCCTTGGCATGTTGGAGCTCTACCATTGCGCCTTTTGATGTTTTCTTAATTTCACACTTGCTAAAATGTTTCAATAGATCGTTTTTTTCTTGCATATCTTTCTCTCATAAGCCAGGGATGAAAAAATATCTTTGTCCTGTCTCTTCATCAAATCCATTGAATAATCTGAGCGCATCTTCAAATATTTCTTGTTGAAAGATTATGTTATCATTATTTTCTTTTGTACAGAAAACGACATTCATACCATCTCACAAATTTTTGAGGTTCGTGATTTTGAAGTCCTTCTTGTGTAGCACAATCATACCTTTGTCAAAGTCAGAAAATGTATATCCTCCAGTAGTATAGGTATACTCCTTAGTTTGGGGAATATTTTCGTTCTGTATACTTAGTAACTTGTTTTGATCAAATGAGATTCTCATGGGCGACGAATTAGGAATTAAGAATTAGGAATTTTCTAGAACTATTTGTTTTTTATAATTTTGTATAGGATAATAATTTCCATCATATTTACCAACCCCCTTGTCATTTGGAAGTGAGAGGTAAAGTATTATTTGTTTTTTATGATTTTGTATAGTATGATAATCTCCATCATGTTGACCATTAGTGCCGTCCCTCAGTAGCTAAGGAATGGTAAGGTAAGACCTGTGTTTGGAAGGATCTCTGTATTTACTCAAATATTGACGAAGACTTGAACAATAATCAGTGAAACGATACCGACTCAGATCATTTTTTTGTAATCGTCTTTGATTTTGTAGAGACGAGATAAAAAATAATAACAGAGATAGAAGTACAATCATAAGATTACTAGGTTGCCAAAGAAGCCAATTTCTTCTGATAATGCTGAGAATACGAAATCACTTTGTGCCTCTGGAATATATCAAAACTTCTGTAATCATTTCCCATATCCTTTACCAAAAAATCATCCTCATCCGATAGCTAATAATGCTTGCTGATTTTGCCATCCAATTTGTTTCGCCTGTGGATCTACACTAGAACTGATGAAATACGTAAATCTTTGCTGGATATAACTAAATCTATCACTTACCATTCCCAAAATACTTCCTGCCGCTAAACCTGCAAATAAACCACCAAACAAAATTCGTAGAATATATTTGAGTTTAGCTCACATATATCGACACATAATAAGTCAAACAATACCTAGGATCATTACTGTTCCAAGATCGGGAATAAGTAAGAAAATGCCAAATAATATAATATTGACAACAATAAACGATACGAAGAATTTCCTGTCATTTACGATGCTACGTCTTCTCAATAACCATGATCACAAGAATAATACATATCCTAGTTTAAATAATTCAGATGGTTGGATACTTGGAAGAAACGGTATATTGATCCATCATCTTGCTCCATTGAGCGTTGTTCCTATTCATGGGATAAATACTGATATTTGCAAAACCATTAGTACAATAGCCAAGATAGTCATATTTCTTTCGTTCTGAAAAAATTTAATGGAAAGTTTATAAATTAATCCAGCTGCAACGACAGCGATACCAACACTTCTCAATTGTCTGAAAAAATAGAAGTAATTAGACGGATCTCCCGTCATGGTTCACTTGGCTACTAATGACATGGTTAGCGTAAAAGATTCATAGATACTTACGCTATAAATAGCAAGTATTCCTATAACGGTAAGTGCGATTCCTATCATGATGATTGCCATATTTCAGAATGCTTGAATAAAAAAGATTGGAGTTGGTAGTTAGCAGCCAGCAGACAGCAGACTGGTCTGCCAACTAAGCTCTGCCAGCTAAGTTCTATATTTTCGTGGTATCTCGTGGTCTCTCGTTTACGCCTAACGTACTTGATCACTTGCTAATATATTTTGCATTAAATAGTCCTGCGATGAAATTAAATTTCTTTCTCATGGTAGCATTGTTTAATGCAAAGGCTTTGAATAGTGTATTGTGGTTAGTATATAGATTTACACATTCTGCTAAATCTTCAAATGGATCACTCATGCCATAGCCACTACAGAAATCTTTTTTGACAGCGGTAGATTTTCTAATGGTTTCGTTGTCTCGAGATAAGGCGTAATATTTGAGCGATATGTCGTCGAGAGCAAATACCGCGTTTCCAAATTCAGTATATGTTGTGTTATTTTGTTTGTCTGTTCCTTGTAAGATTCCTAAATCCAAAATATGTCCCATTTCATGATTTACTAATTCTAGAAATTCCGCGCTACTCGCTACATATCAGAGATTAAGCACGATAGTGTCATGCGTAGCATATCATCTTCTTTGCCCATTGTCATTGCTAATACTAATTTTTTGTAAGGTATCTTCTGCTTTTTGTTGCGTGATCAGATATTCGTTTATAAATTTCACTACTTTGAAAATGCTTGAAAGATAGATGTATTTTTCCTTGTTGGTGAATGTGCTCTCAAATTTGATTACCTTACACAGGGTCGTATTGGATGAACAGATAGTATCAAATTTACTTTGTTCGTTACTGCTGGGAGCAGCACCATGAACTGGATTTTGTGTTGTCTGAATGGCGTCTTGGATGTATTGGTCACCTGTGCTGGTTATTACTGTCTCGGCCTGGCTTGTTGAGTTGATATAATCTTTTTCTGCGGGAACAATACTTTCTCCTACATGAAAAACATTGAAGGCAAGCATCGCATAAAAAATTGCGGTTGCTACAATAAATTTCATCATGGTTTGTCGGGTGGGGAGATTTTTCAAGGTAAGTTTTTACTATATAATAAATGCTATTTTGGATAATACCATTGAATGTCTTGTAAACCCCCTTGTCCTCGATCCGCCTAGGCAGACTCGGACGTTCCCCCTTATCAAGGGGAAATCAAGAGGCTTAGTTTTTGTTACTTAGGATAATACCATTGAATATCTTGTAATATTGATTGCTCACTTCAGCCTTTACTGTTGAAGAGAATAACTTCGTCTATCGTTGTTCCATTGGCATATAAGTAGAGGAGAAATGAGTTTCCACCTATGATAATCTTTCTGCCAGTTCAGCTTGCTTTGAAGACATTCTTGCCTACTCAGCCAGTAATATTCTCTACCAAAATCAGTGCTTGCTCTTGTATACCTTTTTGGCACAAATCTTCAAATATTTTTTTGGATTCTTCTTTCTTGGGAGAAAAGATAAATATATTCTGAACCTGCCTGCCGGTAGGCAAGGTTTTGACATCTGCCCCTTGGATGTGTTTGGTTATCTGGTCTACTCTTCAGAGGTTTCGGGTTGGGATTTTGGTTTTGATGGGCTGAGCTCCGTCAAACCCACCCCTAACCCCTCCCTTATCAAGGAGGGGAATATGCTCCTTATTATTATTTGATAGGAAGTAGACGTTGTTGGTAAATATTTCTAGAAACTCTTCTCGATTGGTATATCTTTGTGCTTCTGCATAGACGAAATAAAAGTCTGATTGGCTATACATTTTTTTACTGATGTTGACGACGTTATTGAAAATATGATCAAGTTGTTGGATTTGTTTTTCTACAGGAGCGAAGAGTTCTTCGCCAATTGCTGCTTTTACTTTTCCCATGTGCTCTGGTAATTGCTTTCGCATCTGATTGGTTTGATGAAAGTCACTATGATCTACAATAGGATCATGAGGGATATATATGAGATCTGTATTGGTAAATATTTTCTTGGTCTCTGTGGAAAGGATTCAAATGAGGATCTGGAAGAAGGAATGGAAGTCTTGTAATGCTTTGTCTGCGGCTAACAAATCCTCCACCACTTCGTGGTCCCCCTCCTTTATCAAGGAGGTTTTTCATTGTTTCGATTTTTTGATTTCAAGAGCGACTTGTTCTCTGTAGAGTAATGATTCAATTAAGTTTAATGTATAGTATAAGTCTGCAGGTCTGGAGAGGAAAAAATTGTAGGTCTTGTACCGTCGCTCAGTATCGAAGAAATAAATATCGTAATCTGGGAAATGATTTTCTTCTTTCATCATAGAATATATTCAGCTATGAGTTGCTAATATAAGTGGATATTTTACTTTGACTCTCGTATCTTTGATCGCGTAATATATTTTTCGATCACCTCAGTTATTTAGGTCAAGTGTGCCATATCATTTATCAAGGTGAGAAAGATATTTGCAGACGAAGAGGAATTCCGTTTCCGTAAACTGTCCTTTGTTGAGGAAGTCAGCAAACATTTCTTCGTTGATGGTCTGATCTTCTTTGATAAATCAGATGTTCTTTACTCCCATTTCAGCGAGGATCATTTTGGCAATATCAAGTTTCTGGATGTTTTGAAAGACGAGGATTACATTTTTTTGACTCGCAATTTCTTTGAGTAATACTTTGATATCCATATCTCCAACATAATATCTTTTGTGATTTTCCAATTCACTTAGATTACTTTTTTCTGCAAGAGAAATATTTTGTGGAGCAATTCTTTGTAGACTGGGAAATTGTATTTTTGTACTTACGGTGCTTGTTTTTGCTGTTATTGCTTGTGGGAAAAATCATGAGCTCTGATCTCTGATGGTGAGTAATGATCCATATTTTTTTCCCAACTCGTTTGTTCTTTCGACAAAAAATCTATACATTGCTAAGGATTCTAAGGTGTCGTATAATGCGTCATGAGCAAGCTCCGCATTGTGCTGAGCTCCAGTCATTTTCATGAGAATATCATTGAATGCTGGCTCTTTGGTCTGGACATGAGCTACAAGAACTTCTAGTGCATAACTGGGCGCATAGTGGACAAAGGTTTGTGAAAGGGGATAGGTGTCTATGGAGCCAGCATACTTGCATTCAGGGAAATATTTATCTATGAAGTCTAAATCAAATTTGATATTGTGTCCGATGACAATCGTATCTTCATCAAAAAATTTCTGGATCTGTGGCAAGACTTCTGCTCTAGTCGGAGCAGTTTCCAAGTCTGCGATAGACAATCCTGTGATGAAGCCAACGATATGTTTGAGTTCGTCAGTTTTTTTGTTTGGTTTGATCAAGGTTTGGAACTTCTCTTTGATGTTTCCATTTTCGTCAAGTGTTGCGATTCCAATCTGGATTGGCTCGTCTTTCGTAATATCGAGACCAGTGGTTTCGAAATCGAGGCCGATGTATTTGTATTGCTTACTTTCTATCATACCTATGGTTTTAAATAAAGTCTTGCCTGCGGGTACAAATCCCCCTCGGTCCCCCTTTCTCAAGGGGGGATGTATAATTATATTAATTTATCTCAATATACTATCGCCAAATATATACACAGACCTGAAATTGCGACTCGCGTTTCTATCGCGAAGAGTCTACGTTTCGTGAATAACTCATGTGGCATGGTATTGGTTTCTGCGAAGGCAGGGCCTTTTTTGTTTCCTTTGAGAACGAAGAATATTTGATATGCTCAGTAGCCGATTCAAAGAATGAAGTTGATGATAATAATTCGATTAACAATATGTCGAAGCATACATATGTTTTAAAATAAAATTTTATGTCGAGAGTGTATTTATTATTCTTTTGTTTTCAATTCACATTTTCTCTGTCTGATATTTGTTTCCGTAGGACCTACTTTTTACCATACTCTTTTATTGGTGCCTCCCGGTTTACCAGCCGAGGATGGCGGGGGCCCTACGGGGTGTCTCCAGCTGAGCTGGACTTCCTCACTTTGTTCGGTCGCTTTTTGCTCCCGGGTTCCCGTTGGTGCGGGACAGGCGCCAAGTAACCTAAAAAACCCTTTATCCACCGAAGGTGGGCTCGTCGCCATTAGGCAACATCTGGGGTTTCCTTGTTTCATGTTTTGCTTTCCATTAGCCTACTTTGGCTTCTCTCGTGTTGGTAGATTAATGGCGACATCTTTTGCTTGAATTATAAAGTTCGGTTATGAAAAGATCTAAGTTCTACCATCTAAGTTCCCTGTTATTTTCTATCGAAATCTGCTGGAATTTCTCATCGAATTTCTGTTTCTCGTTTGCGAATGGGAATATCAAAACTGTGTGTCTTGAGCCGGGTAACGGCTTCTTGAACTTTCATCAAGAGCTCTTTGGTTTCATTGGTATAGACTAATGTTGTCTTAATCTTTTTGGATTTTACTCGAGCAATAGCTGTCTCAGAATCAGAAAAAATACACTCATATTTAGATGGTAATTTCGTCTTGTTCTTCTTTTCTATATGGCGAATAGCATCGTAAATAGCCAAAAATTCTCCCAGGTTATTTGTTCCCATGGAGTAGATTGGAGAGTGGAATACTTCTTTCCAACTATGAAGGTCTACGGCTCTATATTCCATCTTTCCAGGATTGCCTGTACAGGAAGCATCGACACAAAGGGCTTGTATCTTTATATTTTTGATCATTGATTGTTGGTTAAAAATTAAGAGTTTAGCTTCGGCTTCAAACCCCTCTGGTCTCGACCATGCTCGACCATCTCCCCTTAACAGGTGCGAATCAAGAGTATTCTTTTTGCCTATTCTGCTATAAGGTGATGATATGTATTTCTTTCTTGAAAGCAATTTTAAAAAAATTCAAAAAAATCTCCTCCGCGAGGGAAGAGACTTTCTAGAAAGTATATTGGACTATTTATGCTTTTTGGTAGTTCAACCATTGGCATCGTTAGCTGTGCTGTAGAATTGATTGAACATTTTGTCGATAATTGGTTGAATATATGCTTTGTATAATCTTGCGACAATATTTTCTCTTGCTTGTTCAAGTGCTAAAAGATCTGCAGATTCGTATGTTGACTTATCCATAGACTTTCTATTTTCCAATGCTACTTTTTTTCGGTTAGATAATTCTGTCTCGTAAATAGTTTCAAAAGCACTTTTTAATTTTACTTGATCGTCTTTAGCGTAAGGGATTGCTTTATTTTTGATAAGAAAATTTACATTCATATCTACAGGAAATCCTGCAAGATTCCAACCTGCTGGTAAATTGCCTTTTCATTTTCTATTTCCTACCAAGTTTACTCCACTTTTTTCATAATTTTGGAATGCAAGATAGAAGGCGGCGACATCGTTAGTAGTCATAGAATCAACGATGGTTTTCAAATGTCTTTCCATAGTTACTTTGTCCAAAATTGGTTCTTTATCATCAGCGCCTTTTACTGAGGGGTCTTTAAACATACTGAAATCTTCTCCTTCATATTTTTCACCATGTTTGCTATTTTGTTTTGCTATTTCTAGTTGTAATCGTCTTTCAATACCACCACCAAAGATAAATTTGGACATATCTTCTCAGATGTTCTCCTGAGAGTTTTTTGCATTTTGCAAAATTAATGAATATTCTTTGGTATTCACTAGCGTCTGTGATGTAGCTTCTTTTGGTGTAGCGACATTGAGTGCTATAAATATAGAAAGAGCTCCCGTAGCTAGAGCAGCTTTGGATTTGAGTGTTTCGCCGACTTTCTTGAGTGAGTTTGTAACTGCATTGCCCTTTTCTTCTGGAAGAAGATGGTCTTTCTTTTCTGTGGTTTTCATGATGTTTTATACAGGGAATAAAATTGATATGATAAGTATAGTCCATTACTGTTGATTTGTCAAAACTTGATATATTTCTGAGTATAACTATTTTATCTATTAAGTCAAGCTATTTTTCTTTATTTCTTCGTCTATTGTTTTGACCCTCGCATTGATCAATCAAAGCATATCTTCTTTGGAAAACTCTGTAGCTGATCGTTCAGTCTTTGCCTGTCCTTTGACCTCATATGTTGCGAAAAACATGGATTTGCTTTCGTGGTTGTCTATTCCTATGTTGACGATACTCTTTCCTTTGTAAGCAATGCCTTTCGTAATTTTGGTTCCGTCTGTGGTTTCTGCGAAGGCAAAGTCTGTATAGGTGATGCCATTTATTTTTGCATTTAACTGTAAGATTTTTTTGATGCCAGCAAAGGTTTCATCTAGACTTTTGGTCATGGTTTCCAGATTTGCAGCTGATTGATCTGGATTGTTTACTGGAGTATTTACTGGCGTATTGTTTGTTATCATTTGATTTTGTCTTTCGACAATGTCTTGTGCTATGTCTTGGTATACAGCTTTTTTGTCGGCTGGAGATTTGAGAATCTTGGCTACTAAGACATCATTTAGTCCTGCTAGTATTGCTCCATCCGTAATATCTTTGATAACTGCTTGTCTTTTGCTTTTGTCTGGCTGAGCAAGTAATTCTGCATAGGTTGCTTTGATTTCGGTTTGTTGGGCTGGAGCCAATGCGTATCGGTTGGACAAACGTGCTTCGTATTCAGTTTTTTTGTTTTCTAATTCTTGGAAAATGCTGTCATTGCTTGTATTGTCTTCTTTCTGTTCTGGAGTTGGATATACTGGATTGTCAGGCTTAGTTGGACTATCTGGTTTGGTAGGTGGTACTGCTACATGACATTCATCGTATATTTTTTTGATTAATACTTTGGAAATCGTTCCATCAAATTGTGGTAGCGTATTGTCTCTACTGAGAATATCCATAAATACCGATGTGGTATTTGGGCCCATAATGCCATCTACACCACTATTTTTTACCTTATAAAATGAATGAGAAAGTACTTCAGCAATAGTAGTTCCTCTTTTCCATTTCTTCTGGACTTCAGCGTTCATGACGGTAATACATTTCATAGATGCTAATTGCATCAATCCCATTAGCTTTCTTTCTTGCTTTCTCTCAGGATTTTTGATCTTATTTATTCTTTTGAGGAAGTTTTGGTAATAGGTATTGATCTGTGGATCTTCCTGAATATCTTTTTCCAATCGATCCATTTCTGTCTTTACTTCAGTATCGCTCTTGTACATATTTCCCAAGAGCTTCTTATTTGCCTTATCAAGATTTCTGACAATTTCACTTTTGTGGGTATCAAATTGTAACTGAAAAAGTTCCTTATTCTCTTGGATAAGTTTTCTTGTCTTTTCACTAAGTTCTCCTTGTTTGTTATCAAAGACCTCTTGACCTTTGATCTTTAGAACTTCTGTCATACTTTAGTTGTGAAGGTAAAATAATCTTCACTCAAGTATAGTCAGAAATCAAAATTAAGCAAATTTTCCCACCCGGGTGAGAGAGTAAAATAATGAGCTACTTACCTTTCATTTCTTTGATTGTCACCCGGGTGAGAATTTGAAAATGGAGACGCATGCAATGCGTCTCTACCCGGTTGCTTTTCCTATTTCACTTCTATTTCAATTTTTATGGATTTTGTAGTGTTGTTTTCTACACTTCCCATTTGGTAAAACAGGCCGTTCGCGAAAGGAGGATAAAACGGTGTTTGATAATACAGGTCGCCGGTGACATTCAGTATGTTGATGTTTAAAGGTAGGTAGATAGAAGATCTGGTTTCCCGTCGTTTTTTGACTAAGCCAAATGGTGGCTCGTTGTAGGTTCCAGCTCTTAGGGCTAAAATTGCCTCTTCTCTGCCGCTTAAGCTAACGTCATATTTCTTCTCGAATCACTGGATAATTGCTTTGTATTGGTCTGAGATTGCAAACTTATAGCTGATCGTAATCGTGTATGTTTGTCCCGTTTGGAGTTTGTCTGTCGTAATAATGTCTCCATCGGTTTCTCGAATATTGCTGCCATTGACATCTTTGATGGTAATGTTTTTTTGTACAAAACTGTCTACCTTATTATATGATGCATTCATATCTCGGAAATACATACTGCTTTGCGAGAAGACATTAGACAATTTGTTCTTTGCCAATAAGCCATCAAATCCAGATGAGATATTGGAGAGATACATCGTAAGATATTGATTGTTCGCGATCTCGCCAAATTTATTTACTACATTTCTCGCTAGCGTTAGCTTGTTTTGATTGACATATTGTTTCACTTCTTTGATGTACAATTCTTTTTTATTTCCACGATATTCTTTTCTGATTAAGTCGATTGATGCATTAAGGAACTGTCGTTCTCGGATTTTATTTCTAAATCCAGGTAGTAATTTTTCTAACATATCTGATCTAACAAAGATTACCCCTCTGATATTTTGATTTAATAATTTATCATATAAATCTGGTTGCATGGTTTGTTTTACTTTGTTTATATCGTAGGTTTTGCTGAACATTAATTCGTATAAATCTTTCAGATTTTTCCCATCAATGTCGGAGAAGCCAAATTTATTTCAAGCAATGAATCCAATTTTTTTGTCAGGCAAGAACGGTGATGTTCGATCTGGTGCGAGAATACGAGTCCTGTACGCAATGAAGTCAGGATAATATGAGTCTACGATTTCCATAGTCTTGACGTGTCATCCTTGCACTTTGATAAATGCGAACGATCCGAAAAATCAACCATTCGGTCTTTTCTCATTTGTATTTTCCAAGATGACGAGATAGTTCTGACTTTCCTTTTTGCCAAGCAAATCAAAGAGTTCGTCTTTATGTTTCTGGAGGTCAGTCAGTAAATTCATCACGGCATCGTAATTGCCGAAGCCGAGTTTCTTGAGATATTCTTTGTTTTGTTGGATATAGGTCAGTGCTTCGTCTATCTCTTTTTCCTTGGTCACAAAAATATTATCACCACTCATATAGGACTTCATCACATCGTCCACTGTGAGGAGAAATTTAGAGACATTTTTGTCTATTGGTCGAAAGGAAAAAGCGAGCTGATTTAAATTTGACTGAAAAATATCTACCTTGTTTTTCCCAAAAACTATCTGAGATACGTTAGCAGAAAAGGAAAAAAATATAAAACACAACAGAAGGAGTATCGTGAACGGAATACTGATCTTGGCTCGTCTGCTTCGTGTCTTGGAGTCTGGATGTTTCGTGATACCAAATTGAGTCATATTGCGGTTGCTTGTCTAAAATTAATGGATTACTTGATTGCGGATTACGCATTACGGATTGAATATGAAAAAAATGCGTAAAGTAATTTCAAGATAATGATTGGTGGTGAGTAAACAAGAAAAAATGTTTTTTGCAAAAAATAAAAAAATAAGCGTAGCTAGCTTACTTTCTTTTTTACTGATTGGCTACTCACTATTTCTTTCAAAAACAAAAAATAACAAATTGCTTTGCTATTCTTGTTGTCTTAATTTCGGGGATGCGGGACTCGAACTCGCGACCCCCTGGTCCCAAACCAGGTACTCTAGCCATCTGAGCTAATCCCCGAATACGTATTGTGTAGTAATATGGTGGGCATAGGTGGACTCGAACCACCGACCTCATCCTTATCAGAGATGCGCTCTAACCAACTGAGCTATACACCCATAATTATTATAGTAATGGTGCCAGGGGGGAGAATTGAACTCCCGACACAAGGCTTTTCAGGCCTCTGCTCTACCACTGAGCTACCCTGGCATAGAGATGATATTTTCTGCGTAAACAAAAAATTACTGCGACTCTGTATATTTATCTTAGCACCAAAATCAAGCACAAATTTTCTTTATAAAAAATCCCTTGACTATTACTGTCTATTTCTTATAGTGGTCGCTGGTTAATATACTCTCATAAGGAGTTGGTATCTATTGCCACTACATATAATGATGCTTACGATCTAGTATTAATTATGTAGGGACACAAAGGTTTCGCAACAAAAATAATAGCTAGGCGTTCGCCTAATGACTGTTATTTGAGCGAGGCTAGTATTTTTGTCTAAATTGCTATTGCAATCAGTAGACAAATTTCTATAAGAAGTGTCCATGCTGTCTATATCACCAGCAAATTCATTTTAACTTTTAAATATTTTACATTATGGCCGACAAAAAAATTCATGTAAATGTGGGTACTATTGGTCACGTTGATCATGGTCTACCAAAGGTTATGCTCAATCTCTCGCTTTTGACAAAATTGATAATGCTCCAGAAGAGAAAGCAAGAGGTATTACTATCAACACAAGACACGTAGAGTACGAAAGTGACACAAGACATTATGCACACATCGATTGTCCAGGACATGCTGATTACATCAAGAACATGATCGTAGGAGCTGCTCAGATGGATGGAGCTATTCTTGTAGTAGCTGCAACTGATGGACCTATGCCTCAGACAAGAGAACATGTATTGCTTGCTCACCAAGTTAACGTTCCAAAGATCGTTGTCTTTTTGAACAAATGCGATATGGTTTCTGATCCTGAAGAACTTGAATTGGTTGAAGAAGAAATCAGAGATGTATTGAAGAAAAATCACTTTGATGCTAATTCTCCTATCATTAGAGGATCTGCTCTCAAGGCTATGGAAAATCCAACTGACGCTGAAGGTGATGCTAAATGTATCCGAGATCTTGTGAAGGCATTGGATGAATTTATTCCTGTTCCTGTAAGAGACAATGACAAGCCATTCCTTATGCCAGTAGAAGATGTTTTCTCTATCAAAGGAAGAGGAACTGTTGCTACAGGTAGAATCGAAAGAGGTATTGTGAAGATCAACGACGAAGTTGAAATTCTTGGACTTGGTATCGAACCAAGAAAAACCGTTATCACTGGAGTAGAAATGTTCCACAAAGCATTCGATTCAGCAGAAGCTGGTATGAATGTTGGACTTCTTCTTAGAGGTATCGACAAAGAACAAATTGAAAGAGGACAAGTACTTTGCAAGACAGGTACTGTTAAAGCACATACAAAATTTGAAGCTGAAGTATATGTATTGAAGAAGGAAGAAGGTGGAAGACACACTCCATTTATGACTGGATACAGACCTCAATTCTTCTTGAGAACTACTGACGTTACTGGGACAGCAACACTTAAGGCTGGTACAGAAATGATTATGCCTGGAGACAATGCAAAGATGGATGTAGAATTGATCTACCCAGTTGCTATGGAAGAAGGTTTGAGATTCGCCATCAGAGAAGGTGGTAGAACAGTAGGAGCAGGAGTTGTTACTAAGATCATAGCATAGTTTTCTTAGAAATCTTATCATTCTTTTAAGATTTAGAGCTCTGCCCCGCATGACTGCGGGATGGAGACCTAAATTTTAAGAAGTGCAAAATTTATTTTGATAAACATTATCCCTTATGGCAGACAAAACACCTCAAAAGTCTAAATTGAGAATCAAACTGAAGAGTTACGATGCAAAAATGCTCGAATCTTCTGTGGGTAAAGTAGTTGCTCTTTTGATCAAATCTGGAGCAGCCATCAAATGACCTATTCCATTACCTAAGAGTAGAAAGTTATATACTGTCTTGAAATCTAACTTCAAATTTAAGAAGGCAAGAGAACAGTTCGAAAGAATTACCTACTCTAGAATGATAGACGTAGTAGAAATGGGTGGCAAGACTATGGAATATCTCCAAAACCTAGCAATACCTGTTGGCGTTATGGTTGATGTCAAAGTATTCTAATTGTAATAATTATTTCTAATATGAACATTTACCTTATTATATAGTATATAATGATCAAGTGATGACTTATTGTAGCCAAGAAAGAAATGACCAAGATGTGGATCGATGATAAATTTTTGCCTGTTACTTTGGTAAAATTAATCCCACAAGAAGTTGTAAGATACAAGACACAAGAAAAAGATGGCTATGTGGCTGCTGTTATTGGTACAGAAAAAAAGGCTCTCAAGAAGGATAAAGGACAAAAAATCGGTTATTCTTCTATGATAGAACTCAAAATAGATGAAGATTTTGTCAAAAATCATGAAGCTGGCAAGCTTTTGGACTTCTCTTTACTTGAAGGAGTCAAAGAAGTTGATGTGATCGGTTATGCTATAGGAAAGGGATATCAAGGAGTTATGAAAAGACATCATGCTGAAGGTTGACCAAAAACTCATGGTTCTAAGTTTCACAGACATATTGGATCTCTTGGAAATAGAAAACCAAGAAGGACATTGAAGGGACATCCTCATGCAGGACATATGGGTACCCAACGTGTTACGCTTCAAAAGATTCAGATTGTTGATACATTCTCTAGAGATGACGAACACCTTATGGTCTTGAGAGGTTCACTTCCTGGAGCATACAATGGACACCTACAATTGATTGTTAAATAATTTTATCTTTCATTTACGTATTTGAAAATGGCTTATAGTATAGATATTTACGATATCAATGGAAAAAAAGTTTCAACGTTTGCGTTGGATGAAACACTTTTCTCTGATGCTATCGTCAATACTGATTTGATCCACGAATATTATTTGCTCCAAGCTAGCAACGCTCGTATCAATATCGCTAAGGTAAAAGGTAGAGGTGAAGTAGCTGGTTCTGGTAGAAAAATCTACAAGCAAAAAGGAACTGGTAACGCAAGAGCTGGTGACAAAAATTCTCCTATTAGAAGAGGAGGTGGAGTTGCTTTTGGACCAAGAGGTGAAAGAAACTTTACTAAAGTTATGACAAAGAAAGCAAGAAAGATAGCATTACAAGGTCTGCTTACCCTCAAAGCGCAACAAAACGAACTTATGGGTGTTCAGAAAATTTGATTTACTACTCCCAAAACAAAACCTGCAGCTGAACTTCTTCAAAAGTTGGGTTTGCAATCACAGAAGGTCTTGTTTGTCATGTCTGACAACGATGAGAATCTCAAGAAATCATTTAGAAATCTTGAAGGTGTAAAATATCTCTCCGTAGATTATCTCAATCCGTTTGATCTGATGCACGCAGACAAAGTTCTCTTCACAGAAGCATCTTTGGCTAAATTAAATCAAGCATAGTCCTTTATACTTTATTCTTCATTCCAATGACTTACAAGGAAATACTCCAAGCAAGAGCTAAGAAAACCGTAGCTACCAAAGCTATCAAAAAGTTTGGTCCTTACGATATTATTATCGCTCCCTTGATGACAGAAAAATCTCACAAAGAGCAAGCTGATCACAACAAATATTCATTCAAAGTGCATGCTGAATCCAACAAAAATGATGTAAAGCAAGCAATTGAATTTTTGTATAAAGTGACTCCATTGGATATCAACATCGTGAATGTTGTCTTCAAAGGAAGATCTTCTAAGAAGCTTGTCAGAAAGGCTTACAAAAAAGCTGTAGTTACCTTGTGAAAGAAAGACAAATTAGAGGTCTAAAAGATTGAAAATTGAAAATGGAAAATTGAAAATTATTATAATTATTTTATCTTACTATCTTGTACGGGATGGCACTCAAGAAATATAATCCATACACTCCTTCTAGACGTTTTATGATTGGCTATGACTTTAGCGATATCACTAAAACAGGTCCAGAAAAATCTTTGACTAAGTCTTTCAAGAGAACTGGTGGAAGAAATAATTCTGGAAGAATCACTTCTAGATCTATGTGAGGTGGACACAAAAGATTATACAGAGTTATAGACTTTAGAGGCTATGATAAATGTGATATCCCAGCTAAGGTAGCTAGTGTAGAATATGATCCCTATAGAACAGCTAGAATTGTTCTCTTGCATTACGCTGATGGAGAAAAAAGATATGTCTTGGGATGGAAAAATGCAGTGGTTGGTACAACAGTTATGACAGGAGAAACATCTCCTATTGCTCCAGGTAACAGAAAACAATTGAAACATATTCCAGAGTGAGTAAATGTCTTCAATCTTGAAGTGACACCATTTAGTGAAGGAAAGCTTATCAAATCTGCTGGATCTTCTGCTGGTATCGTAGGTAGAGATGAAGCTGCTAAGAAAGTATTTATCAAATTGCCTTCTGGTGAAGTAAGAAAGTTTAATGAAGATTGTCGAGCAACTATTGGTGAATTGAGTAATGATCAACACAAAAATATTGTTATCGGAAAAGCTGGTAGACAAAGACGAATGGGAAAGAAACCACACGTTCTTGGAAAAAATATGAACCCAGTTGACCATCCACATGGAGGAGGAGAATGACATTCACCTATCGGATCAAAGAGAGGTCAAAAGTCATTTGCAGGTAAACTTGTCTCTGCTGGTATGAAGACAAGAAAAGCTAAAAAATGGTCTACGAAATTTATCGTATCCAAGAGAACTAAGAATTAGTTTGGAGAACTTAGAACTTAGATGGGAGAAAAAAACTCCAATCTGCAAACTTCCAACTCCAATCTCATAAATTAGAAGTATATTATTTTAATCTTTATCACTCAAGCTACTATGGCAAGATCGCTAAAAAAAGGATTCTATGTGAATGAGAAATTGCTTCTCAAACTCAAAAAGATGAATGAATCCGGAGATAAGAAAGTTGTCAAAATTCGAGATAGAGCATGTCATATTGTCCCTGATATGATCTGATTTACTTTTGCTGTACACAATGGCAAACAATTTGTCAGCGTCTATGTAACGGAAGATATGATCGGTCATAGAATAGGAGAATTTGTCCCTACAAGAACATTCCGCGGACACCCTTTCTAGTAAGATTGAGGATGGAAAATGGAATATGGAAAATGGAATATGGAAAATTTTGGTAGAATTTATTTATATTTATGTTTAGTACATTATGGAAAAGAATCTGACTGCAACATTAAAATATGCATTGTTGTCTGACAAGAAGATGGCAATCATTGCAAAGATGGTCACTGGTAAAAAGGTGAACGATGCTTTGACACTTTTGGAATTCTTACCAAAGAAAGGTGCACAACAACTTTGGAAAGTCGTAAAGTCTGCGTACGCAAATGCGACAACCAACGGTACTAGTGATGCGGACAAGTTGTATATTCAGAAAATATTTGTTACCAGAGCACCAAAGATCAAGAGAGTAAGGTTTGTTTCTAGATCTAGAATCAGTCATTACGTCAGATATAGATGTTTCGTGAAAGTGTTTTTAACTGTTAAATAAATCTCAGTATGGCATCAAAGGCAAATCCAATAGGAATGAGAGTTGGCATAACGAAGTCTCGACCATGTGAATGGTTCGCTAAGACTAAAAGAGTATGAGGTGATTTTTTCGTAGAAGATATCAAGATCAGAAATTTTGTCGACAAATTTTTTCCTAGATCTGGAATCTCCAAAGTCGTTATCAGAAAAACAGCTAAGGAAGGAGAACTTATTATCTTCTCTGCTAAGGTTGGTGTGATGATGGGCAAGCAAGGAGCAAAGATCAAAGAATTTGAGGATGCATTAAAGAAACAATTTGGTAAAGAAATAAAGGTTGTGATCAAAGAAGTAAAGGTTCCTGAATTGTCTGCTAGAATCATGGGTGAATTCATCGCTACTCAATTGGAAGCGAGAATGCCATTTAGAAAGGTTATCAAAAATGTTTTGCAGAAAGTTATGGAAAAATGAGCTTCTGGTATCAAGGTACAGGTAGGAGGAAGACTTGGATGAGTAGATATCTCTAGAACAGAAAAACTTATCGAAGGAAGAGTATCATTACAGACATTCAGATCAGATATTGATTATCATTACTTACAAGCAAGAACAAAATATGGTATGCTTGGAGTCAAAGTATGGATCGAAAAATGACAAATGTATGCTCGCAAACAACAGGCACAAGAATGAGTAGCTAAGAAAATCAGTATCTAGAAATAATCATTTTACTTATTGTATTACATTATCATGTTGTTAACTCCTAAGAGATGGAAATATAGAAAACCTATCATTAGATCGATTACAGGAAAAGCCTATAGAGGTTCTACTGTGGCATTTGGTGATTATGGACTTAAGGCTACTACAAGTGCTTATGTTACCAATAAGCAGATAGAGGCAGCGAGAAAAGTAATCGTTAGATCTATCAAGAAAGTAGGAAAGGTTTGGATTAGAATATTTCCTGATGTTCCTTTTACAAGAAAAGGACTTGAAATGCCTATGGGAACTGGAAAGGGAGACGTAGATATCTATACGGCATTGGTTAAGAAAGGAAGAGTCTTATTTGAAATCAATGGGCTTTCTAGAGAACTTGCTCAAGAAACTATGATCAAGGCAGCTAAGAAATTGCCATTGAAGGCAAGATTTGTCGCTAGAGGAGAAATAAAATAGTACTTAGGTAGTAGGACTTAGGTAGTAGAACTTCTACAACCTCCAACCTACAGCCTACCAACTACAACCTAAAAAAATATATTTACCTATTTAAAGTTATTACTTATGAAAGGAAAAGGATTGTTTATGCAAGAGCTCGCTGAGAAGACGATCAAGGAACTCGTTCAGATGAGACGACAACTCAAAAAGGAGTTGTATACTTTGAAGATGAAAAATGCTATCAGAGGTCTGAAAGAGACTCATAAGTTGGGTGATCTTAAAGTCAAAATAGCAAGAGTACATACTGTTTTAACTCATAAAACTCAAAAAGCTCATGGTGATAATTTGAAATAAAAGTATCAAGGAACTTATCGGAGAAGTTATCAGCGATAAAGTAGATACGACTCGTACAGTACTTGTAAAGACTGTGAAAGTACATCCCCTTTACAAAAAGAGATTTGTCGTGAGAAGAAAATATTATGCTCATGATGAAAAAAACGTTTCCAAACTTGGAGATGTTGTTAAGATTAGAGAAACTGCCCCTATTAGCAAAACTAAAAAATGGCTTCTCGTAGAAGTTGTAACTGCAACTAAGTAATTTTATCTTTTGTTTTTCCACTACCATGTTGAAAATGGAATCAGTTATCCTTGTGGCCGACAATACCGGTGTCAAGAAGGGTAAAATCATAAGAATCCTTAAATGATCCAATGCTAAAACAGCTACTATTGGCGATAAAGTAATGCTTGCAGTTAGAGAAACTTCTCCTGCTAGTACCATCAAAAAAGGAGATGTTGCTATGGGTTTGATTGTCAGAATCAGAAAGGAAATCCGCAGAAAGGATGGTACTTATGTAAGATTTGGTGATAATGCAGCTATTATAATGTCCAAAGATGCTAAAGGAGAAATTAAACCAGTAGGAAAGAGAATATTTGGTCCTGTAGCAAGAGAATTGAGAGACATGGGATACAAAAATATTACGAATATGGCTGAAGAAACTGTTTAGCACTTAGATGGTAGAACTTAGACCTTAGACTTAACTCACAAACTTTACTTTATATATCGTTATAATCATGAAAAAATTAAGAGTTGGAGATCCTGTTATCGTCATTGCTGGTAAACATAAAGGCAAGATTTCTACTATTCAAGCTGTAGGAGGTGAAAAGGTCACTGTCAAAGGCGTGAATGAAGTCAAGAAAGCTATGAAAGGGAAAGGGTTTATTAAGAAAACTCTGCCTATCCATATTTCTAATGTGATGTACTATCTCGAGACAGAAAAGAAAGGAACGAGAATAGCAATCGTTACCGACAAAAAAGATAAACTTACTAGACAATCCAAAAAGACAAACAAACCTGTTAAATAATTTTTTACCTGTGTTTATATTCCTTACAAATGGATACTCAAAAAGCATTTAGAAAAGACAAGCTCCCTGCACTTCAAAAGACTTTGGGCGTCAAAAATATCAACGCCGTTCCTACGCTTGAGAAAGTGATTGTAGCTATCGGTATTGGTTCTCTCGCTACGAGAAAATCATTAAAAGATTTTGATGAATTTGAAAAAAATATTCTCAAGATGACTGGTCAAAAAGCTCGTATGATCAAATCTAAAAAATCTATTTCCAACTTTAAACTAAGAGAAGGATTGCCTGTAATGTTGCAGGTGACACTTAGAAAGGCTAAAGCTTACGATTTTGTAGATAGATTTGTTAAATTAGTATTACCGAGAATGAGAGATTTCTCTGGACTATCAGATAAGTCTTTCCATCGCCAAGGTAACTATTCTATCGGAATCCCAAATTACAATATCTTCCCTGAACTTTCATTGGATGATGTGGTGACTCCCATGGGAATCCAGATCAATATAGTTAGTACATCAAAAGATCCTGCTAAGACCAAGGCTCTTATGCAATCATTATGATTCCTCTTTAAATAACACTTAGATGGTAGAACTTAGACCTTAGAAAAAATAATTTATCATTTCAACACTTTATCATTTTATCATTAGTTTATGGCAAGAACATCACTCAAAGCAAAACAATCTAAAATGTACGAAAAGAGATTTACGGAAGGTAAGGCTCTCGCACAACCTACAAAATATTACAACAGATGTAGACTATGCGGCAGATCCAAATCGTATATCAGAGATTTTGGCGTTTGTAGAGTTTGTCTCAGAAAATATGCTAGAGAAGGACTCATTATGGGACTCAAAAAAGCTAGTTGGTAAAAAGAAACGGAATTGGTTTATTCGTGTATTGGTATATTCGGCACTGTTGCTTCTCTACTTCCCAATAACAAATAACCAGTATACAAATAACTAAATTACACGAAAATTATTTATCTCTAAATTACAATTGTAATGACCACTTATGTTAATGCACCAGTTCATGACCTTCTTATCAGAATCAAGAATGCGTACATGGCGAGAAAAACTATCGTAGACTGAGTAGTATATTCTACCTTCAAGGTCGATGTTTTGAATTTGCTTAAGCAATATCAGTTCATCAAAAACTTTGATATTATCGAAGAGAAGGATTCTCCAAAGAAATTTCTCAAGATTGAACTCAAAAAGGTAGTCAATCCTGTCGATGATATTCCGCATGTAAAGTTTTTCTCCAAACCATCTAGACCTTGGTATGTAGGATACAAAGAACTGAAACTTGTCGCGGGTGGTAAAGGTATTGGCGTTATTTCTACAAATCAAGGATTGATGGCAACACACGTTGCACATGAAAAAAAGATTGGAGGAGAATTGATTGCTGAAATATATTAGCATTTAGGTCGTAGGACTTAGGTAGTAGGAGACTTCTACAGCCTACAATCTACAACCTACCATCTCATAAATAACTTACATTTATTTTAATTATAATCACTAAAATTAGTCATGTCTAAAGTTGGAAAAAAAGTTATTGCATTGCCTACTGGTGTAGAAACAACCCTTCAAGGTCAACTCTTGTCTGTGAAAGGACCAAAGGGAACTTTGAGCTATACTCTTCTTGATGGTGTGCAGGTAACCATAGCAGATAGTGAATTGACTGTTTTTGTCGCTGATGAAGAAAAAAGAAATCTTCGAGGATTGACAAGAACATTAGTTGCTAATATGGTCGAAGGTGTTGCCAATGGCTATGAAAAAAAACTTATGATCACTTGAGTTGGTTATGGAGCAAAATTGGAAGGTAAAAAATTAATCCTTTCTATCGGATATTCTCACAAGGTTGATTTCGTTGTTCCTCAAAGTATAGAAGTTGCTGTAGAACAAGATATCAAAGGAAATACTATCGTAACTATGAAAGGAATAGACAAACAATATCTCGGAGAAGTTGCTGCAAAACTCAAGGCACTCAAGAAACCAGAACCATACAAAGGAAAGGGAATTAGATATTTTGATGAATATATTAAATTGAAACCAGGTAAAGCAACTAAGAAATAATAATGTATAATTAATTTTACTTTTGTTATCGTTAGTATCTCATGCAAAATTTGAAAAAAGCAAAATGAACTAAGACACAACACTTGCTTAGAAGAAAGATCAGGATAAATGCTAAGATCAAGGCCACATCACCTGATTTTAGAGTGTTTGTCGAAAGATCAAATATGTATGTCAAAGCTCAAGTAATCACTCCTGCTGGCAATATTGTAGCACATATCTGTGACAAAGGATTGAAGGGCAAGACTAAGGTAGAAAGAGCTACACTTGCTGGGCAAGCATTAGCTGAGCTTATGAAAAAGCAATCTATCGTTAAAGCAGCTTTTGATAGAAATGGGTATCTCTATCATGGTAGAATCGCAGCATTTGCTGATGGATTGAGACAAGGTGGTATCCAAATATAGTACATCCACCATAAATCTAGGATATGTAATAGACGGAGATTTTGGTTTGAATGTACTATGTAGTAAATTGAGATAAATCCTAAATTCTACTTTAATTCACTATTTTAATTTAATATATAATTTTTATCTTATGAGTTATAACATCCATGAAACCTGGAAATAAAGACAAGGTCAAAAAAGAATTCGATGAATTGCTTTTGGAAGTAAGAAGAGTGACGAGAGTAACTACAGGAGGAAGAAAACTTTCCTTTAGAGCTACTGTCATTGTAGGTAACAAAAAAGGCAAGATCGGTATCGGTACAGACAAAGGTTTGGACGTTTCTTCAGCGGTAAGCAAGGCTTCACGCGAAGCGTACAAGAATATGTTTATTGTCCCTATTACAGAAAATAAAACAGTTCCTTATCTTTTGACTACTAAATTTAAGGCTTGTCGTGTAAGATTATTGCCAGCTAGTCCTGGTACTGGTTTGAAGGCAGGATCTTCAGTAAGAGCTATTCTAGAACTTGCTGGATATGAAAATATGTTGTCCAAAATCATTGGTTCAAATAATAAACTAAATAATGCTTTGACTACACTCAGAGCTTTGGCTAGTTATAAGCATGCAGATTTCTTCAATAAAGTACTTGCTGAAGTCACTGCTAAGGATGAAGATATGGACGATGAAACATTAGCAGAAGGTGAAGTAAAGGTAGAAAAAGGAAAAGTAATTTCAAAAGTTGAGGGTTGAGAGGTGAAGGCTACGCCTGTTGAGGGTGGTAAATCAATATCAACAAAACCAGCAGCTAAGAAGGCTGCATAATACCAATATCTAGATTTTATACTTATTATATATGCTGTTATGAAAATCCATCAACTGATAAAGAGCAAAGGACTTCGCGATAAAGCTAGAAGACTTGGAAGAGGAAACGCAACCGGATCTGGAAACTATTCTGGTAGAGGACTCAAAGGTCAAAAAGCAAGAAGTGGACATGGACACAGAGCGTTCTTCGAAGGAGGACAAACTTCTATCGTTCAGAGATTGCCTAAAGCAAGAGGATTTACTAGATACTTCAAACTTGTAGACAGTTACGAAGTTGTCAATCTTGGTAAACTTAATCTCGACAAGAGAGTCGCTGATACTATGGAAATTTCCAAAGCTTCATTGAAACAGTTGTGATATATAAAGAATGAAAAAGGATTGGTAAAAATTCTTGGAGATGGTGAATATACCAAGCATCTTACCTTCACTGATATTGATGCATTCTCTACTTCAGCTAAGACAAAAATTGATAAACCAGGAACAGCAAGTAAAACCGCTGGTAAACCTTATGCTAAGATAGACAAGACGGTAAAAGCAAAAAAACCAGTCAGAAAAATGGTTGTTACAGAAGTAAAAAAACCAGCAGTTAAAAAAATAGAAGCTTCAAAAGCTGAAGCTAAAAAGGTAGAAGTTAAGAAAGCAGAAGCTCCAAAAGTAGAAGTTAAAAAAGTAGAGGCTCCAAAGCCCACCACGGCGGGTAAAGTTGAAGTTAAAAAGACGGTAGCAAAACCAGTTGCTAAACCAACAGCAAAGGCAGCTCCTGCTAAGAAGGCGGCTCCAGTAAAACCAGTCGCTAAGAAACCAGCTCCCAAAAAAGCTAAATAATTGCTTTATGTCCTATCGATTTTTTCATGAATAAATTTCTTACCAAACTTCAAGAGATACGAGAAAATCCAACGGTAAAGAAAAAGATAATTTTCACTTTGGTAATACTAGCAGTCTATAGACTTATGGTATTTATTCCTGTACCATTTGTAGATATTACCGCTTTGATGACTAAGACTATCAATTCCAATAGTTCTGGATTATGATATTTCCTTATGCTTCTTGGAGGATCTTTGGATAACTTTTCTATCATAGCCGTAGGATTGGCTGCGTACATCAACGCATCTATCATCATGCAACTTCTTGGATCTGTAGTTCCTAAGCTTGAAGAACTTACTGAACTTGGAGAACAAGGTCAACAAAAAATAGCTCAAATTACGAGATATATAGCTGTTCCTCTAGCATTTTTGCAATCTATCGGAATGGTGTACTTTATCAATTATATGTTGTGAGGAAATATTATTCCTACCACTTTGCCAAATGTCTTATTGTCTGCTCTTACCATGACCGTAGGTTCTATCTGATTGATGTGGCTTGGAGAATTGATTACAGAGCATGGTATTTCCAATGGAATATCTTTGCTTATCTTCGCTTCTATCGTTTCAGGTATGACACAAAAAATATATTCCAGTGTTGCAGGTACAAGTAATATTCTCGGAGTTGTTATCTTTATGCTCGTAATTGTTCTTGTCCTTATCATCCTTTCTATCTTCATCTTGAAGTCTGTCAAAGAAATACCAATCATCTATGCAAGAAGAGGAAAAGTACAAGAGTCATCAAATTTGCCAATACCGATGAATCCTGTAGGTATGGTGCCTATTATCTTCTCTATCGCATTCGTATCATTCCCTTATCTTCTTTCCAAATTAATCGTTCAATTTCAACCAATGAATACTAGATTGGTTGGTATTGCTAACTGGATTGAAGCTAATCTCAATATCTATTCTCAACAACCAGGTATATTCGCTGTCATCTTCTACTTCATCTTGATCGTAGCATTTACCTTCTTCTATACCTTAATCGTATTCTCTCCAGAAAAGATTTCTGACAATATCCAGAAAAGAGGGGGTTTTGTCCCAGGTATCAGACCAGGTAAAGAAACAGCAAAATATATCAATGGTATCTTGATGCACTTATGTTTACGATGAGGTATCGGACTTGCATTGATTGGTGTCTATAGTTATATCCTCAATTATATTCCTTTTATCCAAGATTTGGTTCAAGCGTTCGGTTCATTACCAGTGGTAGTTACTGGTTCTGGAGTTATCATTATCGTTGGAGTTGTACAGGATATCGTTGGAAAGATCAAAACAGATATGCTTATGCAAAGATATGATAAGATTGATTTGAGTGGAATAGATAAAAATCTACAGCAATTATAATATAGGACTTAGGTGGTAGGACTTAGGCAGTAGGTTTAGGTAATCTCCTCCCATCTCCTATCTACGACCTCCAAACTAAAAAAGCTGAATTGACCCACGGGTTGACTCGGCTTTTTTGTTTGGCTGAAAACTTTATTCTTTGTTTCCCTGTCTTGAGAGGATATTATATAGTATTTGCGATGTTTCATTTCTCTTGTTGAATATTTTTATTGTGATTAATTTATCAGAGATCTCTTTAGCAGCTTCTATGATCTTATATCATAATTGTATATCTATATCTTGAGAAGAAAAATATTCTGTTACTAATCTTTTGGCTAGAGACATATATTCTTTTTCTGTACTTTCATATCATGCAATTTCTAGACATATTAGTAATCTATTGCTATTGTTACTGAGAAGATCTTCCTCTAGATCATCTATATCGTCTATTATTTCTCATAACATATCTAATGTGTCTCGTCCACTGTTTTCTATGTGTTTTCATAGTTCTCATTCGATGAGTTTTCTCTGTAATTGCACATCACATATCTTCATCGCATAAAATGTATGTCCATCTATCTCAGTTGGAGATTTTCATTTTCTCATTTCGAGTTCCATGGTCATAAAGTCATTAATGTTTTGTAATGATGATCTTATTGCTGTTTCTGATAGTCTAAAATCTTTCTTGAGATCTGTTTTTATTTGTGACCATAGTTCTTGAATAGTTCTGTTATTTTTGCCTTCCTTTATATCTCGATTTTTTTCTCCAAAGGCATCTAAGTCGAATATATGTGTTTGTAGGGTTAATAACTTTTGTATAATTATGTCTTTCTGAACTTTATCGATGGTCAGTATATCTACAAAATCTACTAATCCTCTTTGTTTGATTAGCTCACTTGCTTTTTCTCTAAGTTGTTCTTTATTTCCAAATATATTAAGTTGCATGGATTGAAATTTATACCTAAAAATCTATTAGTACTTATAATATACTTATTTCTTGATTTATGTCAATCCCTAGTCCTTGTTCTATGGCTTTATTTTTGGCGTTTTTTAGCTTTCTGAGTATACTTGTAATAGGGCTTAAACGACTAAACGTTTAAACGAATAAAAATGTTTTACAGTTTATATACTCTCAATGATTATTGATAGAAAAACATTTGGAATTATAGGGATTATGGTGCTAGCGTTTTGGTTGAGCTTTATTTTTGTAGATTGATTATTTTCGCCAGCTCAACAATCTGCTCCGACTGCTACGCCTGCCGTACAAGAAACAGTTACCTCAGACACGGTAAACCCAGACTCTCTCGCAGGTCAGTTGGAAATGCACGATGCAACTTTACTAGATACACATTCTGCTGCTTCGCTGGCGACAACCAAGCCACAATGATCTGGAACTATGATAGATATGCAAGATCTTTCTCAACGCCAATCTTCACTTCAAGATATTCGTGTTTTAGAATCAATTTATGAGAAAACTTCTGATAGCAAAGTCTTGGTGAGTTTGATCCAACGCTTGGCTACGAACTACCAATTTGTAGACGCGAACAAGTATCTCCAACTGTTGATGAAACAACCAGGTTATGAAAAAATGTTGGATGTGAATGTGGTGCTGTATGTTTTGTTACATGCAGATACGATTGCTTTGCAGGATGGGAAAAGTTTGGATACGCTTGTGCCTTTGATTACTCAATATAGAGCTGAAGGATTGATGACCAAAGATGATGAAACATTTTATCAATGACTTTTTGCAGTCTGGAAACAACAGTATGGCGCAGCCAATAATTACTGGGCAAATCTCACTACGCCTCGCTATATTACTGTCGCTCAAGCATTTCGTAAAGCTATCGCTGAATATTCATGATTCAAAAATGTGCCTGCCTATTATCAAGATGCATTAGTCTCTTTGACTATGCTCAAAAACTGATATTTCTCTATCGCCAAAAGATTGTCTTTGTATGCCGTGATGCAAAATCCTGATTATGTGCTGCCGTATCAAGTGTTGGCGTATTCTAATTTTCTGAGTAACAATCGAGATGTTGCTGCAGAGTATTTCTTGAAACTTGCAAGCTTTGATAAAACAAATAGTGATAATTATCTTTTCTTGGTCGGAGTTTCTTATTATCGACAAGCGGATTATGAACAATCATTGTTGTATCTAAATCAAGTCACTGATCCACAGTTACAAACTGATGTGTATAGATATGAGCTACTTTCGTATGTTAGCATGAACGATATGGATAATGCTGTACGTATATGGCAAAAACTTTTGGGCCAACAAGATCTCCAAGCGACAGATTTCCAACTCTTCTTTAATATCTTTTATTATCAACCATATGTAAATGGGCAACCATTTACTTTAGTTCATGATAATGGACAACTCGCCACCTTCTATAGAGATGCTTGCGCTCGTACACTGTCATGAAGCAATGCTGTCTGTGTGTATGGCGAGGTCTGACAAGCATTGTCTACATCAACTTGGGCTTGATTAGCGGACAAACTTTTGTATCTATCTAGTGTATATCATCAAGCACCGATCTTACATGTGTTGGGTGATTACTATTTCCAACATAAGGAATATGACTTAGCAAAACAAAGTTATACGCAAGCGCTGAGTCTTGCTCCTAGTTCCAATGAACAAATTTTGCTCAAGACTAATCTGCAAAAAGCATTGGACGCGAAATAATTACTTACGATTTTTATCTGGTTGTGATGTATGTGACGCAATTGTAAACTGTGTATTGCTGTCATTTTTGGCTTTTTTGTCTTCGGACAAATAAGTGTTTTTGCGCAAACATCACCTTCAGATGCCTATTGCCAGAGTGTCTCTATTTGTGGATCGGCTCCCAAAGAATTTACGATGATGCTGGAATTTACTCAGGAAATGCTCAATGCTATCAAAACACAATGAACAGAATGAACTTATCTTGGAAAATATGTAAACCCTAATCGATTTGCAGGAGATAAATTTTCTCCACCAGACCAATGAATTCTTGGTAAAGCGGCGACGAATTTATGACAGAAATTAGATTTTGTCTTGGCTACTACCGCTATTTTTACTTCGCCACAACAGTGATGAGGACTCAAAGATCTCTTTGCTGGAATTTTGACCTTATTCAAAAACAAAGTCTTCGCTAGAGATATGCGTGCTGTGGAAAAATTAGATGCTGCTATCACTCAGACAAGATATGAACTAGGATTGTGAGGGTGATGGGGGAAACCCATTAGAGCTGAAAATAGAGTAAAATTTAAAGCCATTATCGATGCATATATTGCTAAGTGATTGTTTGATAAAAACTCAGCCATCAAAGATGGTGTAACTTACAATAATATTACTGCAATGGCTGGAAGAATTGATTCTGTCCTCAAATCTTTTCTCTCGCTTAATACCACAGATCAGTTTACTTCATTTACTAAATGAGGTAGTGATGGTATTAATCTAATTTTTGTTCAAACTACGATTCAATCAATGAATGATCAATATACGTGTGCGAGATGAACCAAAAATACCTGTGATGCTAGTTACAAAAGTTTTGTCAAAAATATGAAAAAGATAGGAGTAGGTGCTGCTGATAAAGTCAAAAAAGATATTGCACTCTTTACTGGCGCAGCCAAAAGACTGACACAAATTTTTGGTAGTGACCCAGCGTATCTTGCTAGAGAAAAAGAATTGCTCACTTCATATTATGGCAATCAAAAAAGCAAAACAGGATTAGTCGCTGCCACGTCCAATGTTGGTGAGGTGTTCGCTAAATGGAGGAGTGCGTTTGTAGACGATCAGCAAAATACTACTTCTACGATAGATCAGACAAAAAATGACGTGGCCGATCAATCCACGGTTTCTCCTGCTCCTGTACAAACTGCTGTTGCATCATCATTTAGTCAACGAATGTTTGCTGGTATGACCTCTTTGATAGGAGAACAGCAGAGAGATCTTACCTTAGTTAATTTTAGTGAGGTGAAAGATTTTTCATCATATTTTGACGTATTATGAAAAAAATTATTAGTTATCAAAAATGTTTTGTGAAGCAAAGACAGTATGCTCATCCAGACACTCTGACAGGCTTGTGAATTGCAAGCAGGCTCAGTAAGCAAAAAATGCCGATCCAAATAGTGCTCGTTTAATAAAGAAAATATTTATTTTGTTGCATATTCTATGCGTAAAGTTGTGTTCGTTTTAGTTCTCTGTGTAAGTGTCTTGAGTGTCTGCACTTCAGCAAAAGCTGATGATGTTTCTCTCGATTTTACTGGGGCAATGAATCAACTTGATACCGCACTTTTCGCTGAGAATAAAAATGTTGCTTCTATTAAATCTATGATACAGTCTTATTGTTCCGTAGTTTTGCATTCTTCATGATTTCATATAGATGACTTTAATTATTCTGCTAGACAATCGACGTTTGTTTATTTTTTGTGTAAAAATGTATGAAGATATGCTCCTAGTAAACCACTTCCTTTATTTGCTGATGATAAAACGTTTAAGCTTACTGACTGGAATGCTTTGGATTTGCAAGATATTCATTTCCAAACCGTAGCTGCTACGAGTGCCAGTAAGACAGATTTCTGTGCTTCCAGTACGACCATGAATCAATGTAATGTATCCAAACAAGTTCCTAAACTTTTTAATATGATCATCAATGATTATATCAATCTCAAACAACCAAGTCTTTATGGTTTCACTGCTGGTCTTGGAGATAATGCTGATGCTAACATCAAAGCTGCTAATATTTTTTCTAGTGGTTACTTTAATGGATTACAAATTTGTAAAAAATCTGATCGTGATTATACAGCTACCTGTAAATCACTAACGAAATATATCCAAGATACCAAAAAAATATTTGCGGATGTTCAGATATTTGATTACAAAAAAATTATTACTCCCACAGTAGACAAGGACGTGTGTACGGTATCCAATGCTAATTATAATCTTTTACTCTGCTGACTGTATGGAGACAAAGACTTCTCTCTAGAACGTTTTCTGAATCTTACGTATAATGAAATGTTTTATTATCGTCTGTTTGCCCAATATTATGCTTGGATGCTTACTACCAAAGAACCAAATATTCTCTGACTTTCTCAGAATGAATTAGCCTGAGAATCTTTCGCTAGAATTAGACAGATGAATAACGAATTGCTTTGGTCGCAAGATGCTTTGTCTGTCTCTATGAGAATGTTGCGTGACTCTTATACGGCATTTCCTTTGCATATAGGGTTCCTTATGTATCAAGAAGATCTCCTTCATATTTCAACTCCTTTGGGAGCATTATATACTCCACTAAGTCAACTTTATTATACCCTCCAACATGTGCAGAAAAAAGAGTAGTCTGATCTTTGTTGTGTTCCTCTTGCTGTTTTCTGGATTGACTCCTGGTGTTTTTGCTATTGATTTTTCTAGTGCACTCAAACAATCTGCTCAAGATACTACTACTGCAGCTTCTCTTTTTGCTGGAAAAACTCAGGTAGGTAACCTCTACAATCAAGCACTGAAAATTGTCAAACAAAATGAAACCGCTTCTACAGATTCTGCTATCAATGGTGTGGTCGCATATTATACAAAACAATCTTGTAACGTCACTGCTCAAGACGTCTTACATATCCTCTATGTGAGTGATGAATCGTTTAGTTTGTTTTTTGATCAACAAGTCCTTTCTTCGCTTTCTTCTCCTTGGAGTCTGCCAACGCCAGCTTCTATCAATGCAAGTTATTTCAAATTTTTTGCTTGTGCACATATCAAGACTCCATCTGCTACTGATTTTGTTACTGTCCAAAATAATTTGATGTCGTTGTATTATCAGTCTGTAAATGGCGTGTTTTACTCGTCTACGCTTGCTCAAGAAAATATAGGAGAAGATCTATTTCGAAATGGAAATGCCAATGATAGTAATTTTGATCTCTTGACGGATATTAATGATCTTGGTAATATGATGTTTATTACATTTAAGAAAGCACCTGAAGTAGTGTTTTATAGATTGCCATGATTTTCATCTGCTTGAGGAACAAACTGAGGAACTAATAACTCAACTCCTTGATGAGGATCGCTTTGAGGAACTAATGGGGCAATACATACTTGAACAAATCCTAAAACTCCTACTTCTGATGCATGGGTTCGTGGTATAGGGACACCACCATCGCCTGTTCCTTTGTGAACAAAAAGTTCTGCTCAAGCAACGCTTACATCACCATCGACGGTAAGCTCAGATGCAGATGTCCAACAATTCTTGACGACAACCAATCCGTCCACGTTTGTTCAGCCAAATACATCTTTTCTTGTAGGTAATGCTTGTGCTGATACAGCAAAACTTCCTCCTTCTCAGGCAGCTGTCCAAGAAACTACACAAGACCCTGCTACCGATATTTCTTGAGTGATTGATTTTATCAACAATGCTAATAGTGATGAAACTGTCCAAGATGCACTTCTGTCTGCATTCAATACTGATTATGCCAAAGAGCAGGTAACCAATCCTACACAAGCAGGTGAAGCTTTGGCTAATACGTATGCAGAGTCACTTTTTGGTGCTGGGACCATTGGTGATGGAAGCTGTGAATCATCTTGTTTGTCTTTGACTGGTACTGATCAGATTAAATGTCAGTTGGGTTGCGCAAAATCTTGTATCCAAAATTGTAATGGATTGCCGATTACCGATAAACTTCTCTGTGTGACGGACTGTAGTTGTAAAATGATTTCTGGTCCTAAGTGAGATGAACGAAATAAAGTAGAAGATATGTTTAGTATTAAATTTTGTAAAGAACCAGTCAAGGCATGATCTGCTCCTGTAAAACAGAATCTCAATAATCTGGAAGGTATACTTACTGCTTTTGCTAATGTTTTACAGTGACTTAAGTCTAGTGGACAGACAATCAAAATGAAAAAGACCAAAGAATTTCTAGATCTTGGCATTACTTTGGATATGTCGACCCTCTTAGATTTCAAAATATTCTTTGCTTTCAAACCTATCTTTCCTCAAAAAGCTGATGCGGCACAAAAAAGAAAAGCTGTACTTGATAATCAATCTTTGTCTAAGGCAACAAAATGAGTTTCTCCAACTCCTAGTTCTGAAAATTATAATAAATATATTGTTATTGCTGATGTTGCTAAGAATAGTGCTTTACTGCAATCTGTAGCTGATACTAATTCTGAAAAAACCTTTCAGGTCATGCAACAAGCTATCGCTGCCTCACTTCCCAATCCTATTCCTTTGTATCAACAACAAAAAAATGCCTTCTTGGCAGAGGATATTATTGCTTTTTTACAATCGAATATGGCGTTCCGAGATCAGTTTTTGACTGTAAGTATGGATATGCTGCAAGATGCCAGCAACTTGAAGAAAAAAATTGAAAATAGTAATTAGCTCTTAGTTCAAATATGTTTTGAAACATTATATGCATAAAAAACTAGTGCTCCATATTTTTCATCTTGAAATAAAAAATACTTTACGTATTATGTCAATAACGTTTATTTATTTTGTTATTGATTGTGTATGTCACATCATGTAAAATCACTTCTTGCCGTTTGTGATCAGCTCATACATAAACCAACCAACGTATGTAGTAAAAGTCATGATGAGCATATACATACTATCACAGCAAATGCTCATGGTTCAGTCAAAGAATTTTCGGCAGATCTTGAGACAAGATTATTCTATACCCATACTAAGCATAATATATCTATTCATCTGTATAAGAATCTTTCAGAGGGCTATTTTTTTACTAATGTCACAGACCCTACAACAAGAAATATTTTAGCTTGATATCCTGATGTTGTGCGACAGCATGATCTCCATTGTCGTGTACCTATGCATCCATGAGATATTTCTCTAGGTTTTGACAACTCACTACTTTCTCATCAAGTAAATACTAATCATTCTTTCCTAACCTATGGTGCTTTGATTAAGGATGTAGGAGAAAAATGTTTCGTTACAGGAACTTCTACTGATGAATATAAAGACAACAGATTGCTTCTGGCTACTGCTGATGATCTAGAAAAAATACTTTCTTATTTGGAAAGTTTGTTGTAATATAGAATTATCTTTTTTGAGTTAAGAGATTAATGCGCTGGTAAGAAATTTCATAATAGCATAGGAGAATGCAATGATGAGAATGCCGACAATGGCATTGGTGATTGCTTTTTTTCCTTTACTGGCATCGCCTCATCCAAAGATTGTTGTCGCGTAGAGGTATCCTGCGTAGATAATCATGAGCCCGCCGATAAGAAGTCCAACCTGTGACAAAAATCTGACAAGGTATACGGTGTAATCCAATAAGGTGTTTCGTGTCATAATACCAGATGCGAGTTGATTGCCTACAGAGTCTTTCATATTATCTGCTTGGGTATTGTAGGTATCTCGTACATGACCTCCTTGAGCTCCTACTGCATTTACTGCATTTTCTACTGCACCTCCACTATCTGCTTGTGGAACAATTTCAAAATTACTCGGTGTGCTGATGGCAAATGTTGGGATTGCTAGCATTGTTCATAAGCCTATTACTATAATTGATGAGAGTAATTTTTTTTTCATACCAGATGAGATAAAAAGTTAAAAATGATTGCTTATTTACTTGGCGTGCTATTTAGCGTGGCTGCTTGTTGTACCATGGTAGAAAATAATGATTTAACCTTATTCATTAAAGTCAGAAGTACCATCATTTTTTCTTGTACAAAATATTTCTGTGTATATGCTTGTAAGGTATTGTGGAGTAATTCATTTGATTTTTTGATAATAATGATTTGAGTATAGTTATTTTCATCTGCAATCCTTTTGTTGATGAGATTTTGACAGGCTTTCTGGGTATTGGTATTGACGGCCACTCATCCATTCATTTGTTTATATATGTTGCCTATGACTGTACAGACATTGTAATATTTGTCAGCGAGTGTGGTGTTTGCTAGATTGTAATTGAGGATAAAATCACTTATTCACTGTGGACTTACGTCATCTGGTAAAATTTTGCTTCTAGATCGATCTGTATTCCATCTTTCCAAAATCGCCTGCGCTGATGCTCCATCTTTGCTTTCCGCTGCTGTGGTGATAAACTCTTTCCACGCTTTTCCTGTGGGATCTGGTTCTAATCCATAAGCGAGATTACTGTCTCCATCTAATCTTCTGATGGATACGTCCAATAATTGATCATAGAGATAGATGCTATTTGGATAGTCTTTTTTGTTTTTGAATGATGCACAAAATGCTGCATCTTTGTTTATTGACGTGCTCGTGCAACAAGCTAATTTCAAATTGATTAATGCTTGACTGATAGCTTCTGCAGGCAATACTCCTTCGATATTTTTTCCTCCAAAATTTTGTGTAAAGCTTTGGTATGCTTTACTATTGCTAATATCTCCTGTATTGGTTATTAACCCACAATCACCGTTATCTCATCCAGCTGAAACATAGCATCAGCAGAGTACTATACTACATATTCCTAGTATTATTCCTTTTTTCATTCTATGCTGATGGGAAATAAAATTATGGTAATAATGGTTTCATTTGTAATGATATATTAGCTATTGCTTTGCCATTTTCATCTGTGATGGTATATATAATTGATTTGGTTTTGCTATCAAAACTATAGCTTCCTCACAAGATACTATTGTAGACATTGGGGACGTAGATTTTACCCAAAGGATTTACATAGAGAATACATTCTGCATTTGCGTTTTGGATACAGGATCCGTCTTGGAAGGTTTGGAACTGACTTTGAGATAGATTGGCTACTTGATATGACGGTTTGCCTTGTTTCATCGTAATGCCTTCCATCTTTTGTGTTGGCAATGATATTTGAAAGAGCTCTTGCTGGTTTGAGGTCTGGATAACTTTAATTGTTGGAATATGTAATACAAAATCCATCTTAAGCAGTACTTTGTTTTGTCGAGAAGGAATGATAAGAATTTCTCCATTTGTTGGATTGAGTGTTCCAATTTCTTCTCCGGTAGGTGTATATAATCAAAGGCTATTTCCTATTTTCATAATTCATCAGGTAATGATAGTTTGTCCTGGCGATAATGAATATCATCAGAGATTGTTTGCCATTGTCCCTGTGATTGCCTTGATCAATCCATTTCTGTCTCTTTGGAAACTAACTAATCATTCATCTAGATCGTTTTCTATTTTGGCAATTATCTCAGCATTTTGATCGTCAATCTTTTGGACGTCTACGATGCTGATTTCAGGTATTTTTATGCTAAAGTTTACGACTTCTTTGGAAATATTATTGTTTGCATCGACAGCTTTGAACGTGTAGGTATCTTTGGTCGCGCCGGTAAAAAACAGATTGGGAATCTCGACACTGCCCGTGACAGAGGTTCAGATTTTGGAAAATATAGTTTGTCCATTGTGCTCTATGGTCATATGTGTAACTGCTACTTTATCTTCTCGATTTGCTTTGAGCGTATAGTTGGTATTGATCCATCATTCATGCGTATTCCCCGTGCTGATAGTTTCGTTTGTTAATACTCTCTTGAAGGTAATGGTAGCTTCTGGTCCTTGTAGGTCAGCCAGCAATTGTTTGCCAGCTACAATTTGATTTGACCACGGTCATCACTGGGCAAAGAGCGTTAATGTTTTTCTTTGCGTATAGCTGAGTTGCGATGGATCTGATTTGAGCGGAGCTATCTGTGCATACATCCATTTACTAGGAACGTCATTGATAGAAATAGATAATCTTTCTTGTCCTGGATCAAAATATTGTACAGCTCGTACATCACCTGTCATCAATGCCTTGATGGCTTTTTTCTGAAAGCGTTCTACGCTGAGTAGTGACAAGTCATATTTTGTATCTGTTGGTAAGACGAGAATATATTTAGTCGGAGTTGTCTCTGCACCAAAGAAATTGAATGTCTTGAACTTCTCCAAGAAATTATCTACTTTGTAGGTGATTTTGATGACATAGCCACTAACATTTTCTCCCATGGAAATACTATTCTTTCGTGCAAGTTGGAGCGTATCAAAACTCTGTCATTCTGTTTTGAAATTTTTGACTTCTGTCATGCTGTCGTATATTTTTACTTTGATATTACCAAATGTGGCATATCATTTTACTGTGTTTTGTTTGGCATCATCCATACTATCCAATCGTCGCTTGTTGCCATTATGATATGAGAAATAATTGGTATATGTTGTCGTCATATCACTTCCTCCGGCAGTGAGATATTCATCATCTTGTTTCGCATATTTAATATATATGGTATTGGTATCTCGCATGAGGAGATCGTTTGCTTTATCGTTATTCATATCAAGCGTAAGATATTTATTGCCGATTTCACTACTAATCTTTTGATTGTTGACGACATTGACCATGGTCTGTGTATGACCTGTGCTTGTATCTCCGGTCTGTACATAAATACCTTGAGCATATGATGACAAATCTTGTTTATAGCCATTTTCTGTCATAGGATCAGACTGACATGTTCCTCCTGGACATCATCCGACAGCAAGCAATACTTTTTCTGTCTTGGCTGGCTCTTGCTGACTACTTATCGTCTGTGCAGTATCAATTTTTTGTGACAATTGACTAAGATATTTTGTGGATTTATTGTATACATCTGGCGTCATATTCAAATCAGCTGGACTACTGCTTTCTAATGTTTTCTGATATCATTCCACCAATGTTTTATTGAGTGCAATGTAGGTTTGGTTTGGTGCTTCTTGGCTAGCTATCATATTTTTCGTTGTCTCGTTCATAGTAATTAGTGGAGAAGAGATTGTCGTCTGGAAGTTTTCTTTCTCGGCAACTAATTGTATCTGATTTTTTTGAACCGTATCGATAAACTTGTCATAATTTTTGATTTGGTTTGCAAGATTGTTTACTTCTTTCTTCTTGGCATTGACGATATCGTCGGAAATTGCTTTTGCTTGTTGGATCTCTTTACTTGCTGGCTTGACGGTAGTGTCGGTATTGATTGTCCACTTGATATTATCTATCTTACTAAGAATCTTTTTATCGCCATTTGCTTGAGCACTGAATTCATTTAATCCTTGTTGTAATTCTTGATACGCATCGACATATTCCATCCCTGTTGCATTCATTGGTGGGTATGTGGCTATATTTGCCGTGCTTGTTTTGGGGGTAGGAATAAATCCGTTGACGTTGAGGTTTGCGTTTTGGACCTGGTTCAAGAAATCTGTTCAGCTGTTGTTGTTTAAATTGTTGTTGAGTTTTTGCATTCATTCTTGCATTGGTGTTTCTATAGCGGCGCTTACCGCATCATTCGCTGTTTGCGCAATACTGTCTAGAATAGAATATACTCATTCAAAATTATATTTTAATCTGACATAGGCATCGATAGTATAATCAAATCCTTCTTGTGGCGGGTCTTTGTATTTGCTTGTGAGATCAAAGAAATCAAAGATTGGCACATTCCATTTTCTTTGTGTCAGTTGTTCTATTTTTGCTTTCACTCATTTTTCTCCAACCAAACCAATTCCTCATTTGACAATACAGAATACTTTGCCGATGAAATCAGCTACTTTGAGGATTGCACTAATAGAAGGAAGAATTTTTGGAATCTTGGGAGCTGGTGGAAGTACAGGAAGTTTGAGATCTATATTGGGAATAAATGATGGTAGCTCTGGTAATTGTGGTGGAGCAGGAAGGACAGGAATTGTTGGTACTTGCATATCTTTGAAGATAGTAAGATCGAGACTACCCACCATATCCAAATTAATTTCTGCGGTTGGTGGTTCTGGAAGATTTGGTAATTCTGGTAAAGGAATCTTGATTGGTACAAAATTAAACTTAGGCAAAAGAATATCTAATCCTACTTCGACATGAGAAAGATCTAAGGTAATGTCTGGTATTTTGAATGGTGGTATTTTGAAAATTGGTAATTGAGGACAGAGAAAACTTAAGCTACAGGAGAATGATCCGTAATTATCATTGGAACATTTACTACATTTTTCTGATCGATTGACGGAGAAATCTATAATTGCTTGCCATGTTTTAATTGCTCAGATAATCAAGGTAATTGCATCGACGTACTGAGAAAATCTATTGGCATTGGTATCTAGCCAGTTCGTCAATCATCCAACAAATTCTGATGTTACTGATCCAATCTCTCCAAGATATCTATCACTTACGTGAATCCATTCGTACAATTGTCATGGGAATTGTTTGTATTGATCAAGTACTTTGATATTTTCTTGTACTGATGAGAAGAGTTTATCTGTACCATCTTTGAAAGTTAAAAATCCATTGAATGATCATATGATGCCACTACATTTTCCTATCATAAGGAGTTGCTGATTTGCTACATCGAGAAGATTTTGATCTTGGAATTTAGCACCTTCTTGCTTC
>JAPLUV010000016.1:55831-74359 GCA_026397395.1 candidate division SR1 bacterium
CGATTGTCGTGCTGGAAGTGTTGTTACTTTCTTCGTCGTGTTTGCTGCGTTGATTCCTATATTTTTGACATCTGATCCTAACTGCTGTCGGGTTGTATTCTCTGGTAGCTTGATAATATTGTCCATATCGTTGATCTCGGATTGCAATACTTTTTTGACAGCACTATCAGTAACCTTGGGTAATTGTGCTGTAAGCTGATCTTTCATCTTTTGTGCGTCTGCTTTGTTCGTAGTTCCACAAAACGCTAAGAGCTGATTAATCTCTTTGGTCCAGTCTTCTAATATTTTCCCATTTTTTACTAACCAAGATTTTCCATAACTATAATAGTTATTGATATCATCACTGGTAAGGGCTGGAATTTTGACATTAATATCTTTGGTATTGATGGTAATAAGTGGAACATCTTTGAACATCATGGCGATGGCTTCAAATGGATTTTGTCCAATTTTTTTGGAAATACTAGACCGTTGTTGGCGAGAAAACTGTGCTTTGAGACCAGTCAATACATTTCCTTTTGTAATGGAAGTTGATGCGGAGCTTGGTGCATTTGCTGCATCTTGCGCATTCAGCTGTTTCATAATATTTCATACATTTCCTAGCTTATCAAATCCTTGTACCATTTGACTCATGTCAGGAAGATTAACCTGAATCGTCATCTTGGTAATATTATTAATAATGAATTTCAATTGTCTGGTCATCCAATCCTGGATGATACATTTGATCAATCACTTCGTCTTGCCACCAAGGATTTTGAGATTAACTTTTTCCCCTGGGGTTAGTGTGATATCTTTTTCTCCAATGTTTTCAGCATTTTGCGTTTCTGTAGTTGTGGTGATAGTTGGCTCTTGGTTCATTTGAATCAATCCACCAAAATTGCCTTGAGGAACTAATGGATTACTTACACTTCCTACCATGCTAACCTCCTGGAATGGTGAAGATGTTCCTTTGGGACTTGTGGATGTGGTATTATTATTTGAAGCAAAGATTATTCTGTTTCCTATGCTTGGTGGATTTTCACAGCTCGCTCCTACGAGATCTGGACTTACTTCATCGGCTCATTTCGTCGTTGGTGTGTCGTTTACACTGCCATCTGAATTACAGGGAAGCATTGCTCATGGAATAGCGAAGACGATACAATTGCCTGCTATATCTCTGATTGGTTTAGGGAGTTTTGCTCCTACGCCATATGGTCAGATACAAATAGCAATTCCCATACCCAAGGTCATGGTTGGTGCGACATACAATCTAAACTGTGATGTCGATCAGCCAAAAATTCCTCCTGCTCCAGAAGGTGATGGTGGTCGAACTGGTATGACACTATCTGTAGGGAATGAAAGTACTGGCAATCCTTTGCCTATCGTGCTATTGAGTAATTTGAATACTACAGAAAGTGGATTTGGTGCTTTGGGTACGCATCCAAACAGATGATAGTCGCCTGGTGCTAAAAATGCTTGGTTGAATGGTACGGGAATTCCTTGGCAACCTTGTTTGCCAAGTTTGAATCACTGACACATTCCTTTGAGTCCTTCATCTAATTTTTTACTTACTCCAGCAGTTGCTTCATCGATGAAATTCATATTAATATTTCCACCAACTCATCATTCACTGAACAGATCTTTGATGTTTCGTGTTTCCAAGATATCTGAAATGCCTGGTAGTGCTGCAATGCTTTGCGCTGTAGTGGAGCTCACTTGCGAGAAACTTGCATCCAATTGATTTTCTTGTGCTGATCGAGCTCCACTAGAATAATTACTGGCTACTTGATCCAAATCTTTCATGACATCTTCGTATTGTTTGTATCCATGATTATTGCTTTTGGTGTTTCGTGAAATTCGTTGTGACTTGATACAAGGATCACTTGTTTGGACAATAATGTCTGGATAACCATCGAGTGGTTTTCCTAGGCTACTGAGATCTTTGTCTTCTACTTTGATATCTGTTAGTGCGGGTCTTTGGTAATTTACGATATACGACATTTGTACAGACTGGTTAACACTCAGAACGATGTTGTCGAGCATGAGTTGATAGTCAGGTCCTACGTCTCGAATGGTCTGTATTCCGTTTGTGTGGTTTCCCGTAAGGAGAAAAGAAAGTATTTTACCGTCAGGATTCTTGTTGATTTCTCGTGGTCATTTGATTTGATCGAGATAGCTAATCTTTTGATTGTTTGCGAGTGAAAGAATTGTTGTTGTAACTTTTACCTGATCACCTTCCAACAATATACCACCATTGAGATCTTCATATTGTTTGTATACACTAACATTTTCTCCCGTAAGTTTTGAAATTGGCAAATATTTTATTTGGTTTGCTGCTAAGGTTTCGTAGCTTGGCACCTTGTCCAATGGATTATCTACATAGCTCAAATCTTTGGCTCCGACCACAGTATAGTTTGCTGTGTTACTGACAAAATCTTTTGCAGATGCAAGTGCCTGATCTTTTCCATAGCCACTTGGTGCTCCGTCAGCTATAGTAGAATTGTTTTCTGGATTTTCAGTATCTGTTGTACTTTCATCTGGTAGTGGCATATTCTTTCGATGTACCAAACTGTCGTCAGTGATGTATCGGTCAGGATTGATTTGTAGTCCAAAGCGTTTGACAGTTTGCTGATTATTCTGTTGTCTGGTATATCGTCCATCGTCGCAGACACTTGTCAGTGTAGAAATATAATAACCATCGCCATGGGAATCTTTACCTCCATAAAATATTTTTACATCGCCGGCGATATCGTTGGTAACGATATCTAGATTTCCATCTTTATCCATATCTTGGATGAAGAGTTGATGTACTCCGCTAATGTCGTTTGGTGTACTAGTCACTTCACCTGGATTGACGTTGGTATTGAGACATACTGCTGTGCCATCTACATCCATAATGCCTTGGCGATTTTGGTAGACAAGTAATTTATCTGAGTTTGTTCGAACTAAAATATCTGGATAATGATCTCCGTTCACATCGCCGACATGGATTTCTTTGATCGTGTCTCAGATAATCATCAGGTCTTGTAAATTTTGGAATGGCTCCTTGCCTCCATAATTTTTTAACAACTGAATGCTGCCGTCGGTGTAGGCAATGAGCAGATCTTGGAGTCCGTCGTGATTGAAGTCAGCAGGAATAGTTTGTGCAATAGTTTTGTCTGGATTGGAAAATACTTCTTGACCAGCAGAGCCATCAAACTCTGTTTTACTTATTTTGACACTCTCAGAAACTCTTTGTACCAATGGATCTCCAAAGTTGATGAGGAATGCTGAACCGTAGGGCATGGTTGCTTGCCCGACTGTTTTGCCAGCAGCAAAATATGTTATGTTCTTGAATTTACTTGAGAATCAAATACCAGCTAGAGGATCTGTACTATCTTCGATAGATGGATATCCGCTTTTGCTGTAACTACTGACTACGGTAAAGATACCAATTCCCATCGATCCATTGGTAGAAGCATTGGTAAATATTTTTTCTTTGGCGTAGGTCAGACTATCATCTACTTTGACATCAGCATCAGTGATTGTTGCTGTCTTTTTGTATATTGCGAGTGTTCCTATTTTTGTGTCATTTCGCATAACATCATAGAGCGATAATCCATTGCTTGTTTCTCCATTTGCTTCAATCGTTATACTTGTGCTCATTGATCCTATATTGAAATCAATGGCGACCGTGTTGTTGATTACTAATTGTTTACCATGTATCTGATTACCTGAAATGACGCTGTCGGTTTGCTCTGGACTATATAAAATTGCATTTTGATCTTTGGCTCGTGAGGTAAGCTCTCCACTTGTTACTGCTATAATGTTGAAAAGATTACTTGCTCCATAATTTACTGTTCCAATGTTTGCTATCTTGCTAATCACTTGGCCACTCATAATATTCACATTTATTACTTCGTCTCCTAGACTTTGTAGTTGTCCGTCGGGAGCAATGATGACGTTGATCTGTTTGATTTTTGTGGGGTCAATCAGAGAGGTTGTGGTGGTCAGTAATTTATCTGAGTTTGTTGTGAGATTATTTACCTTCTGATTATTATCAGAAAAATATCCTCGCTGATTTCATCGATCAGTTCAGAAGAGATTGAGATACATCACATTGAGTCCCGTTTCTGGTAAGATGTTATTTTGGACGAAGAATGTTTGAACAGCTGGTTCTTGATCGCTGAGTGGAGTATTCTTGAGATATGCAAAGAGATGTCCAGCTCCGCCTGGTTGCTTTCCTAGAAGGGTAAACGGTATTGGTGATCCATTTCGTTGAATTTCTGCAGAACTTTGATTGTTGATTAATCCAGGACCAAGGGCTCAGATTTTTAAGGCTGTTGGCTCGGTAACAATATTGTTCCAATTATCTAAGACAGAGATTGTTCCACTTGTGGTAATGGTAGTATTGTTTAATGAGAGTGAATCTTTGTCTAATTGTATATTCACTTTGCTTGCTGCGCCTGGATAAATATTTACTGCTATGCGGATAGGATCAAGTCATGGAATATTAATGATAATTTCTTCCTTGCCAGCTTTGAGACTTGGATATAATCGGATGTTAGCAATACCGTCTTTGATGATCATATTGCCCTGCGCTTGAAATGTGGTTTGTGGAACGATATGACCAGAAATGTTGAGATTGTTTACTTGTATCTTTCCTGGCATCAACAATCCATATCTACTTACAATATTAGCTACAGAATCTAATTTGTTTCCATTTCTATCTTGAAGTGTTAGGCTAATTTTGGGTATGGCCGCTGTTTGTACTTGCGCAATATTATTTGTTCCAGTGCTTACTAAATCATTTGCTGTGGCGGGAAGATGGTAGCCAATTGCCCTTGATTGAGAAATATTCGTAGAGAAAATAATTTGATTAGCGTATGATACATTCAATATCCCCTTAGCTATGATGATCTTTTGTTCTCAGGTAATGAGCTTGCCAGCTTGATTTGTTCCACTGATATTTATGGTAATAGGCAGATTTTCTGTGACTTTATTTGGTGCCTGATAGAGGAAATTTCCATTGCCGAAATCATTAAATGCTGTACTTGTAAGACCAGCAATCGTACCTGTTTGTGCGGTAATAGTATAATTTTCTATGACTTGTCCAATAGTATTGGTATAGGCATCTTGTGCAGTAAATGACATTGGTAACGATGCTCCCATCATAACTATTTTTGTCGGTACCTGGATATTTATTTTGTTTACTGGAGCTGGTAAGGTCATGATACTTTTGCTCTTGGCAATACATTTTGTGGTAGATCATCCTACGCAAAATCTTGCAGTAATTACCATCGTACCAGCTTTATTTCTTTGCTGCGTGTCTATGATATTGTAGATTTTTGTATCTTTGAAATTATCGATAGTAATAGGATTGGTACAGAGATTACTGGATATAATTTGTGTATCAACTTGTAAACCCAAACATACATCACCGGTTGCGGAAACTTTGACTTGCGTTGTATCCAAAGGTCTGAAACTACTGATGGTCAATTGCTTGGGATCGCTGCTATCAACGAATCGGCTACTTGCGGATGTCTGAATGTCGGTAACGTCTTGATATACAGTCAGTCTTGCTTTGATAGCCGGGGAATTATTTGCTAATGCTGCATTGTTTTCTGTATCGTTTTTGCTTTGTGTATCTGATCAATAATTTTTTCGTTGACTGGTTCGTGTTGTTACGGGATTTCCCATTTCATCTGTCGTCAGTGCCGATCATACTTGTCCTAGTGTTGTCAGAGATGGATTGCTTGCTAGATTTGCCACTGCTTTCAGAGCACCTGCTTCTACCGGTCATTGAGCATTTTTGAAATTAACACTAATCTTGAATGGCTCTTTTGCAGTTTTGATAGCTCGACATTTCATCGCATCCATCCATGGTGAAGTTCCTTTTTTGATATCGAAGAGTAAGACACTTCCATTTGAATCTACACCACATTCTGTATCTATAGCTGTCGCATTTTCATCTGTCCCTACTTGTTGAAGAATCTTGTTTGCTATACTTGCTTGTTCAATCTTCTTTGCTTTGATTGCATTTAATTGATCTATAAATGCTGGCGCTTTGGTATTGTCTATCAGATCAAATCCATCTGAATTGATATAAGCAACTTCATATCCTGTCTGATTGTATGTAGGAGAAATAAATGCTCATTCATTGTGTTTGCTCTGGAGATAGATATTTGCTGTATCGCTTATTTTTTTATTTATATTGAAACTATTTTGAATCTCTGCCATATCACTGGTGACGGTTGTAGTGAGTTTTCTTTCTGGTCGGCTACTGTTTTGATAGTAAAGGAGTTTGGCAATAAGAGCTAACTTTCCATCTACTGTTGTCGGAATGATATCTCCGTAAACATATTTATTCCCATAACTACTTGCTAAGGTATCGAGATTGTTCACTAATTGCTGGATAAGAAAATCGGCTGGTAATACATTGTAGTTACGATTTGGTGAGGCAGTAGGATCTATTTGTGCCAAGAAATTAAATGCATCTGTATGAGTTTGGTAATATGCTGTTTTATTATTGATTTGTGTAGTCAATGCGTTGTTGTACTCTGTGACTTTGTTTTGTAAATATACTTTGATAGCATTCAGTATTTCTGTTTCATTTTTTAATACAAGCATATTTCCCACAGTTTTATAGACGGGAATTTCGTAGAGATTTGGATAATTTAGTTGGACAACAGATCCTCCGATACCCTGGAAGGTAATGTTTCTAACGCTATCAATTGGCCTATCGGCAGTTGTAATATTCATGCCACTAATTTCTTCTGGCGTAGGAGAAATATTTTTTTTGCTAGTATCAATGAGTCTATATTTGTATATTTTTTGATCGCTAAGTGCTGAAAGATTTGGACTGCCAGTTCGTTTTAATGTAATAGTAGCTCCTGGAGTATTTGTCCAATCAGTATTTTGTTGCCCGTTGTTTAGATGAAAAATGCTGAAAAAATTTGTCGTTGTGGCTGGTATGGTATCTTTATTGACATACGGAATTCATCCTATATTTACCGCATTGTCATTGGTCCCCATTGAGCTTGTGGTTGCTCTTGGATAGTTAATATTACCAGCTTGATCTTTAACTTTGATGAGAGAACCATAGCTATTTACTCCTAGATAAGAATTTGCATCAGTAGCATTTTGTGCCACTCTTTGTCCTCCAGCACTATCGTAAATTGGGGTAATGGCATTTCTATAATTATATGCTTTGAGTTGGTAGCTGTTGTTTGTTGGTAGTACAATCATATTAATAGGACTTGCTCATCATCGGAGTCTGATAGCAAAGTCAGTTGGAGATTCTTTGGTTTCTTGTGCTATATTATTTCCATAGATATCGTTGAAGTCGTTATTTTCTCCGTAGTTGGTATCTCGTGAGACAGATCCAATACAGATTTCTGTAAATGGCACTCGTAAACCACTACAATCCTTTTTGTGCAAGAGATATTGTTTGTTTGCATCTCGTGATGCTAGTTCTGCTTGTGCGTTTAATAAATTATATCCTCTATTGGCTTCCACTTGTTGTGAAAAAATATGATACGATCATCACACTGATTTTTCTGGACTGCTCACCGTTGCGCCTGTGAGTGAATCTAAATTTTGGAATGTTCCTTTGTAGATGCTAAAATTATTGGCATCGGCAATAGTAGTTTCATTCGTTCCAAAGTAGAAATTTTGATAGAAAGAATATTTCTGATTGATGAGAAGATAATAGTCTATGTTTTCATATGTAGTGGACATAGGATATTTCATTGCGTATTTTTCTGTGGTTATTTTTTGATTTAATCCACTTTCCAAACTATTATTTAACTGGATCAAGAGTGGTTGACTTCAGATAATCCAATTGTCTCTTTGATCAATCTTTTCGTAATGACTACTGACGCTGTCCATCCAGTTGCCACTTATATCTTTGGTATATCGTCTAGCTGCAGCTTGGACATTTTCTTGCACTTTTGTTAATAACTTCGTACCAAGGAGAGCATCGTATGATTTGGTTAATTCATTGATGGATTTACTAAGGACTAAGGTTGGTGTCTTGCTATTGCTCATTGCTTGGAGTGTTGGTGCTGCACTCGTTTGCTTGCTCTGGATCATGGTAGCATATGCTTGCAAGTTTGGATCTTCAGCATCAGAAAGGTCTCCCTGTAAAGTATTTCCCAGCGTACTTGTGTTGCTATTGTAATTGTTTTTGAGTGTGTTGAATAATAGATTATTTGTCCTATGATATCCGATATCTTCTGCAAATACATTTTTGTTTACGTAGTAGGTAGTATTGTCTGCAATGTAATATTTCTTCGCTCCGATAAAATCATCGTACCAAATTTGTGGATCAACGAATGCGGTTGGATTGGTATTGTAATTTTTTAACTTCTGGAAATATTTGGTATATTGTGCTGTCCCTGTAAAATTAATGATGCCATGCCATATTTCTGCTTGACCATTGGCATTATCGTTTGGTACAAAAAAGTTTTTGTTCTGATCGTAGATAAATTGTTGATGCTCAAAATCTACATAAGGGAAAATACTTGGATAGACAAATCCATTGTCTTGGATAACGGGCAAAGGAATATTTCCGATCAACACGATTCCCTCTAACTTGGAAGGTACATCTTGAATGCCGTCAAAATATATATTTTCCAATATCTTTACGATATCTGGAGCTGAGATATTCTTGATGTTGACTGGCAATACTATTGCCTTGGTGTCGGGCTGTCTGACTTGAATATATTGCGTGGTATATCGTTGGATATCTGACTGAATATTTGGATACAGATCTTTGTCTACGATGACTGCTACTATCTTCGTAAGATTGTCTCCTCACGCAGCGTTTACTTTTCCTCGGTCCACGAAAAAAACACTATTGATCATAAATGAAATAGCATACACCGTAAGTACTGTCCAAATGCTGACTTTCTTACTTATTCACTCCATATTCGCGAGAGTTTTTTGCAACGAATAAAATATTCGAAAAAATATTCGCGTTCATAATACTAAAACGTAGGTCAAAAGAAAGAAAAAGAGCTATTTTTGCTATTCGCTTTTTGGAGAAATGGTATACAATAATAAGAAAAGAAAAAAATGAAAAATTATGGTAAGAAATCTCGTTTTATTTTCTCTTTTTTTGTTTGTTTCCGTAGGACTTACTTTTTGGCATCGCCCTCCCGCTGGTGCGGGACAGGCGCCAAGTAAGCAAAAAAGTCTAGGCCTCGTTAGCACACACGATAACTCGGCCATCGGTTTGCTTAGTCAACGTATGCTTTCCAGTCCGGCCTCACGGCAGACAATATATTTTAGAATAAAATAAAATCATCGTTGCCCTGTGTCAACAATTACTGCCTTCCCGGCAACGTCTTGTTTGGTTTGCTATGAACTGAATGAATGTTCGTATTATATAATTTTCCTACTCTCCACCTATGATCATCACGCCATCATCTTCGTCCAATTGAAAAATCTCATATTTTATTTGCTTTTTCTCTAGATATTCGTATAATAGAGTTAATTTATGGTGGTATTTAATCACATCATCTATGATTATCACCGTCTTCTTATCAATAATATTTTCTATTTTGGCTAGATATGCTCAATATTCCGATTTTTGTGCGTCTACAAAAACGAAGTCCGCGGACTTTTTGGGTAATAAGTTTTCCAATGCCACATGCAAAATATTAAACGGATAAGAAACTAGATTTGGAGTTTGACTTCTCATTGCATTGTAGCGTCATTCTCGATAGCCAGGATAGGAAATCTCAAATGAATAGATATTTCCTCATCGTTGTTTGATAATCTCAGCCATAAATATTCCGCTGTATCCCACAGCGCCCCCAATTTCTAGACACACTTTGGGTTGATACTTTTGGAGCATCTTTGCCAAAAACTTTTCGGTTGCTACCGAAATAATGGGAATATTTCTTTTCTGACATTTATTTCTTAATTCATTTAACATTTACCATTAATTTATCAGTAAAACAGATTACAACATTTTTATTATTTTATCAATTTTTTACACATGAACACAACACCAACACCTATGACAACACCAACACCCACATCTACACCAATACCAACCAACAAACCCACCACGGCGGGCAGGCCCATTACTCCCCAGGTAGTTAGACCAGTTTCTGTTACTCCACCTGCAAACAAACCCACCACGGCGGGCAGGCCTGCAGCAGTAGCTACCGTAGCTTGAGGATCAACTATGCAATGAAATCTTTCTATCAATTTTCCTCCCAAAAACAATCAGAAAAAGTCTTATCCTCCTAGAAGAAATCCTATCGGAGGTAGAGAAAAGCTTAGTTCTGAAGCATTTATTCGTCAGAAGCAAGTATCATCACTCGCTGGTGTCGCCGATATTAGAAAGCTTATCAAAAAAGATGAAGTGCCCGTTAGAGTGTGAAACCTTATTGGACTCGAACAAGTCGGACAATGTATGTTTGTCGAATACAAAAACGATATCATCATCGTCGACGCTGGTATGGAATTTGCTGCTAATGAAGAATTAGGAGCTGATTATATCATTCCAGATATTTCCTATCTCAAGAAAAATAAATCTAAAATTAGATGAATCCTTATCACGCATGGTCACTTGGATCACGTCGGAGCGATTAGAGATATTATCGAAGAATTGGGCTATCCTATTATCTATACTACACCGCTTGCGCTTGGTATTATCAAAAAAACGTTTGATGATTACAAGAAAGCAAATATGATCAAGTATAAGATTATCGATCCAGATACTGACCTTATCAAGCTTGGTTGTTTCTCTGTAGAATTTGTGAGAGTAAATCACAATATCCCAGAATCCTTAGCTTTATCTATCCAAACACCCAAGGGAGTGATCTTTGATTCGTGAGATTTTAAAATCGATCATACGCCTTCTATAGATAGACCAACTGATCTTGCAAAGATTGCGAGAATTGGAACGGAAGGAGTCAAGCTGTATACGGGAGATAGCCTCGGTGCACAGACACCCGGACGAGCAAAGTCAGAAAAAGTTATTTGAGAAATTGTGGATACGCAGATCAAGAATGTCAAAGGAAGAATGGTTATCGCAACCTTCGCTACCAACATCGGTAGAGTGATTCAGATTATTGATAGTGCAATCAAATATAATAAAGTCATCTTCCTTTCAGGAAGGTCTATGATTAATAATGTCGATATTTGTCAGGAATTGTGATATATCAATGTTCCTAAGTGAATGATCCGCAAGCTTGATGATGAGGTAAATAATATGCCCGATGAAAGAGTATTAATCCTCTGTACTGGTGCGCAAGGCGAAGAGTTTGCTGCATTGACCAGAATGTCGAGAGGAGAACATGCTCAGGTAACCTTAAAAAAATGAGACACGATATTACTTTCATCTTCTACAATTCCTGGTAATGAACTTGCTATGGGATCTATGCAAAATGCTTTGCTTGGTAGATGAGTAGAACTTATCACTAACAATGATATGGATGTTCATACAAGTTGACATGGATATGCTGAAGATCACAAAATGTTCCTTAGCTTACTCAAACCACAATATTTTATGCCAGCCTTTGACGAAATGAAGCATAGGTATGCGCACAAGAAATTAGCATTGGATATCGGAATGCCAGAAGAAAATATTATTATGCCAACAGAAAATGGTTCTATTATAGAAATGTATGACGATGTTGTTTTGATCGGTTCACAGAAATTGAAACTCGATACCGTCATGATTGATGGAAAATGACAGGGACATTTGTCTGGCGAATATGTCATCAAGGCTCGTCATATTATGGCTCAAAATGGAGTCGTTGCCTTGGTATTTAAAGTAGACACCAAGTCTAATGAACTGGTAGGAAACATACAGATTGAATCCCGTGGGTTTGTTTACTCATCTGAGGTCAAGACTATTCACACACAGATCGTAGAATTTGCTAGATCTAAGTATAACGATAATCTTAAAAAGAAAATGGATGTCAGAGACAATCTCAAACAGCTGAAAGAAACGCTGTGAGAATTCATTTCCAAGATTATTGGTAGAGTGCCTATGCTCATGACGATGTTTGTCTATATTAATAGAGATGCTCAGAATAACGGAGCTGGTGACTTGCCAACAGAAGAAGCATTGGTGGGAATGACATTGGATGAACAGGGGTACGACGATTAAAAATTAGCTCATTAGCCCATTTACACCCGGGTGACTGATATAAGAAATAGGCTTAAGGGCCTATTTTTTTCTTATCCGCACCCGGGTGTGAAATATCTATTGGCTCGGTTTTTTGTTATGATTGAAATAGATGTTCTAATAGTTATATTGTCAACAGGACTTTATTTTTCTTATTATATTCTCATGCGTGATTATCAACCTAGACAAAACACATTGACCTGGTCGACTACGAGAATCACTGTTCTCGAGTACTGTAACAAAAAGTATTTCTTCAATTATTATCCTCATGCATTGAAGGAATTAGATGAAAAAATTTGGTTAGATGCATTGTTGTTGAAAAATTTGAAAAGCATTGAAATGCGAATGGGAGAGAAAACACATCACCTATTGTCAGACTATCTAAAATTATTGAAGAAGGAGGAAATTAGTGATGAAAAAATTCAAGAATTGAAGACAGCGATAGCTGATGAAATGAAATGAGAATTTGAAATTTCTAAGAATAGAGATTATAGTGCAGGCTATGATAGAGAACGTAAATTTGGCTTGTCGGAGCACTTCTATGGTGAAAGTATTGACGATAAATTAGACTTTGCAATCAATAAAGTGCGAGGTAATTTGGATGCGTTCATTGCAAGTGAATGGAATGACAAAGTACAGCATTATTTCAAGACAGCTAAGATGGTCTTTGTAGAAAGTCCAAGAACCAAAGACTTTGAAAGTATGAAACTGAAGTTGGGTAGCATTCCTGAGTTGAAAAACATCAACGTGATGGCTTCCCCAGATTTTGGTGTAATCTTTGATGATAAAAAATATTTGATTATAGACTGGAAATCAGGCCAAGAAAAAAATGACAGCGATGGCGCTTCTGATCAGCTCAAAATCTATGCTTTGAAAATGCTTTTGAAATGACATAAGGAAATAGATAATCTTGATATCGAAGGCTATGAAGTCTATTTGCCAAGTATGAATCAGATTGGTGGTAAGATTACTAAGGCTGATATCGATGGTATTATCGAAAAGTTAAAAGAAGATGTAGAATATCAGAAACAATTTATCATCGATGGCGATGAGTACAAAAATGAGCCACTTGCTCATACTTCTTTCCCTAGAACTAAAAGTGAAAAAAAATGTGCGAGCTGCACATTTAGGCATGTTTGTGAGGAATTGAAAGAGAAAGAATAGGTTATTGTGTCATCCTGAGTAACACGAAGGATATAATTACTCCCAACTTTCACTTAGATCATCCATCTTAGGATTATTTTCGTGTATTACATTATCTTTTTTTGCTCTAGTTCGTCATTTGAGCTGTTTTTCCCTTGCTATAGCGTCTTTGATATCTCCGCATTCTTCATAATATACGAGTTTATCTATATTATATTTTTTTGTAAATCCATCTACTAATTTGTTTTTGTGTTCATAAAGTCTTCTCTGTAAATTATTCGTGACTCAAATATACAATAGTTTATTAAACTTAGTGCTCAAAATATATACAAAATAAGTATTCATATTCTGATTTAAAATCTAAATTATATTCTTCACTTCGCCTGCCTGTCGGCAGACAGGTTCAGAATGACACAAGTTTATTCCTGAATAAAGTGTGACAATACGGTAATCTTCTCATCATCGATACGATAGGATTTTTGTAGTATTGGTCTCATAAATGCAGATGGGACAATATGCAGATCCATACTCTTTTTGAGCTGTCTTTGGATAAGTTTAAGTAAAATATATTTTCCTATGATTGCTAGCTTTATAATTGGATTTTGGGTTTTGACTGAAGAAAGAAATTTGCTGAATGTGAGTGGCGTTTTGATTTGCTCTTCGCGTTCCAACTTACTAGGAAAGGGATAGAAATAGCCTAAATCGTGGTACATCATTCGCTTCTCAGCTTTTGCTTTTTTCATAGTTCGTAGTGGTAATCGGCCAATATATCTCATGACGCTGTTGTATCGAATGAGATCTGGTTTCATTTTTTTGACTTTGATTCGGAGCTGGATGCTTGCTCGAATATTTGCTATAGCAGCAATAAATCAAAAGTATTTCATGAGTTTGCCTAGTGCTCAAGTTCTTATTTTGGTACCAAAAAGTTCTGCTTCATATCACATGTTATGTACGATATCTTTGGCATCATTGATGTATGTTTCTAGTCCGCCAATTTTATTGGTAAAATCAGAAACGATTAGAATCTTTTTTTTGTTTCACAAAAGATAGGCAATATTTGCTTTCCAATTTTCTATACTATGATGTTCCAAAATTTCTGCGACGGGAAGACTGTTCGTGAAAAAATCTTCCTTCCCGAGACGAGTAATCAGGTGATATAATTTTTCAGGCAAGGTTTCTCCCTCAACATTCGTTAAGTCCAGTGATGGATCTATAAATGGTGTAGCTCCTCACTTGGCGAAGCCAATAGTTGGAATTCATCGTTCCAATCCGCTTAATGCAACTAGTCCAAATGTTTCTAAACAGGTGGTCGGAGCTAAAATGAAATTGCAATTACTGACATATCTTCTAATGGTTTCTCTCGCTTGTCGTCAGAAAAAGTGAATCGCTTTGTATTTGTGTGCGAGTTGCATAATCTCTTTCTCATATGTTCATGAACCAAAGACGAAGAGTTGAACTGGTAGTATTGTTTTTGCTGAATAACAAAATCATATCAATGATAGCATCAAATCATTTTTCTTTTTCTAATCTGCCGAAATAGAGGAGTCCTAGCATGATATTTTTATAGATAAAAACAGGTCTTAATTACTTTCATACAATGTTCATGTACAATTACTTTCTTCGCCGTTAATGTTTGGTATCGGGATGAATTCTCCTGATGATTCTTTTTGTAAATTATCTAGTAATACTCCTGTTGTATACATGCAGGTGCCATCTTTTCCTATAGATGCCTGTAGCCCTGATTGCACTTCAGCAATTTGTGTATCAATTTCTATCTGACTGAGACCGTTAGCCAATCCACTTAATATCTGTCCACTAGAAATACTCACTTTAGCTTCATCTATACGTTCATACACCTTACATTGATTTCATGTGAATCATTGTATTTGTCTGTATATTTTCATAGAGAAGTTCATGCCAACCATATCAAAGTTTGTTTCAATTGTTGTGTTTGCTCAAGAAGAACATATGCCAGCTTGATTTATGAAATTAGGAGTTACTCCATTGTAGCTATTCATGTGAAATCATAACATACTAATAAGTCCTTCGAGCATTGTATTTATTCATGAGAATAATGTGTCTACTCAAGACATTATTGTAGTTCCTATCGGATTTTGATCTTCATTCATCTTGGCTACTCTATATACGAGTGTAGCAAAGTTTCCTCTGCTAATAGCAGCTTTTTTGTTTGCTAGCGGTAATCAATCTGTGATGCCAAGTTCTTTTGCTCTTGCATAATAATTTTTGGATCGATCAGATTTAGGCTCATCCAATCGTCATTCATAGGTTCTCATAACAATTGCTATTGCTTGCTGATTGCTCAAATTGCCGGATGGATTGAATTTGTTGTTTGCTCATTTCATGTATCATAATTCGCAGGATTGTGTGATATAGTCTTTTAAACTATTGGTCTCTGCTATATCGTTGAATGTATAACACACTGGATCTGATTCTCATTGCTGATAGAGAATCTCTTGTGCAAAAAGTGAAATAAATTTTGCAGCTTCATCTCTGCGAATATTTCTTTCTGTATGAAATGTTGCTGGAGTCGAAAAGACGGTTAATCCATTGTCATACAACCAATTTATTACGGTATCAATACTATCTGTATTTGCTGATGTCGTATTGTTTGAACTGTCCGTAATGGTAATCGTTCTTGTTCACTGAATTTTTTCGTCTATAATGTCAGATACTCTTATAGTATAGGTTCATGCCTTTTTGATTACCAATCAATTTGCGAATACTTTACTTCCTTGATCTCAACTTGTGAACGTATACAATCCACTACTTGGGACAAGATAGTCTCTTCCATACGTTAGTTTATCTACTTCTATAAAAATATCTCATACATAACTTTTCATTGTGGCTCACGTTTGACTTATTGCTGTTACGCTCATCGCGATGGGTGTATTTACTTCAAATGTCGTACCTACTGTTTGTACTACAAATCTTTTTGCTTCACTTTCGTTTGCTCCAAACGTTTTTTGATAGCCAAAGCTTACCAGCAAGAGCATCAATGCGAAGGGAATTACTTTTTTTGTTACCTTCATGAGAGAGGAAAAAATATAAAAATAAAATTATTTCTTTATCTTCTTTGTCTTTTCTTTTTTCCATTTTTCAATATTTGCATGATGCCCACTCAATAAAATTTTGGGGACTTTCATTCCAAGTACGTTATCGGGATGCGTATATTGTGGATATTCAAGATTTTTCATATCATCTTTGACGCTGTAACTTTCCTCTTGTCGACTGGCTTCTTCTTTGATGACGCCAGGGATTAATCTCGTGATTGCTTCGATCATTACCATCGCGGGAATTTCTCCGCCAAGAGAAATATATTGTCCGATAGAAACTTTATGAAATTGTTTCTTATATTTTTTCTTCATATATTGTTCGAAGCGGTAATCAATTCCCTCATATCTGGTGCATACAAAAATTACATGTTCTGAATTGCTCAACGCGTGGGCTTGCTTTTGCGTGAAGAAGTCTTTGCTTGGACTTAATAATATTATATTGAAAATGGAAGATGGAAGATGGAGGATTTTGGAAGTTTTTTTTGACTTTTGACTTTTGACTTTTGACATGATAGACTTGATGACTGATTCTACTGCTTCGATAGCGGGTTGGGCTTTCATGAGTAATCCAGCTCCGCCACCGTAAATAGTATCGTCTACTTGCTGATGTTTTCCTGGACAAAAAGTTCTTGGATTGACAAAATCAAAGCTAAGAATTTTCTTTTCCTTGGCTTTTTTGATAAGTGAGGTATTGATAAAATTATCAAATATTTCTGGGAAAATTGAAATGATGTGAATATGCATTTTGCTTGCTCGGCGGAAATAAAGAATTGATTGTTTGATTACAAATTTTTTCTACCCGACATTTGTCATCCCGGTGTTCCGGTTTGCAACCGGGATCTTAGTCGGGCCTTATATACAATAAGATTCCGGCCGCAACACTTGACGCCGGAATGACGAGCACGGGTGGATTACACTCCTTTAGCTAAGTATTGTACCAATCTAATAATGAAGTATGAACATGCAACAATGACCAGACCAATCAATGCTCCACTGATTCCTTTCTTGGCATTTTGAGGATCTTTGCCGGAAGCCGCTGCGAAGATATACATCAATCCTGAGACAATCAAGGCGAGCGTGACGACCGTTCAGATAAAAAAGGTTGCAGACAAAACGATATCTTGGACGAAAATACCAACTGATGTTGGATCTCCTGTTGCTCTCACACTTTTTCTAATGCCTAGGGTATCGTAGATATTAAATTTGCACTGGCCGTTGGTCAGACAAGCTTCATTAATAGTAATTCCGTTTACAGATCCAGCTGGAGAGGTTGTTGCTGACGTTGTTCCGATCGTGGAAGTTGTACTTCCTGTATTGGTTGGTGCTTTGGGCATACATATTCCCATTGTTGTATTGCATTCAAAATCTGCTGAACAAGGTGTAGTACATGGTTTGGGATCGGTTCATATAGCAAAAGAAAAACTTGTCGTTACGAATATAGCTAAGAATACGATACTTATTATTTTTTTCATATGATTGAGTGTTGGATAAAATCATATTCTGTATAACTATTTTTGATTGTTTTGCAAAATCAATTGCGTATCATTTCGTATGATTTATTTGTATTTTGTATCATGGTAAGTCTCAAGGATTCACTGAGGAAAACAATGGCTCATAAGCACTGGGGGAGGAATATGATAGGTGCAATTGCATTCAATGAAGTGAAAGCGTATTTTGACGGTAGACTAAAAGTGGTTAGCGATACTTTCGGTGAAGATAGGTTGAACCTCGAATGACATGTCAGATTCAATAAACTTTTTCTCAAGACAAATGACCCCCAAATAAAGATAGATGTTTTTCAACAGAAACAAAAAATCCTGGCTCGTGTCAACGCGGCAATTGCTAAGGTTGGGTACACTACTAAGATTGTTGATATTATGGTAAAGTAAAAAATATTTTATTTTTATATATTGGAAATTGGCTTCTTGTCTATCATTTTTCTTACTCTTTTTCTAATCTCAAAATCTTTTATTTCTACTTGACATTGTGTAGGAAATATATATATTATTGTCAACGAGGACGTTACTAATAAAAAGTATTTCCCTTGTTAGAAGTTGTAATTATTAACAGTTAAATTTAAAAATGATTCATCATGCAAAACATTATTGCAAAAAATGATGGATTCTCTGCTTTCCGCGTCAGAAACTTGCCTCCGCAAGAGATGGTCTTGTTAATACAAGGATGTCTCGACTGGAAGTCCAAGGC
>JAPLUV010000008.1 GCA_026397395.1 candidate division SR1 bacterium
GCATAAGAAGTTGTTCCACTTCCTGGACTTACTAATGTTGGAGTAGATGGGGGTGTTGAGTCAGTATATAACAGAGCTAAATATCCTGCTGTTGCTCAGTTGATTCATCCATTAAATAATGTAAAATTTCCACCTACAAAGACAGAATTATTGTTTCCTGTCAAAATAGCGGCAACGGCGTTGTTCAGTCATGCTCCGATAGTAAATCCTAGATCCATTGTTCCACTAGCATTTAGACGTAGAATGTATGTTGCTGCCACTCAACTATAGGTAGTAAAAGATCATCCTGCCAAAATTTTTTTGTCTGTTTGTATGGCTAAAGCAGAGACGGTACTATTCGCTCCAGCTCAGGTAAAGAATCCTGTATCGATAGAGCCATTGGTGTTGAGACGAGCCAACCTGGTTACTCCTGCTCAACTATAGGTAGTGAAGGCTCCTCCTACAATTATTTTTCCATCGTCTTGGATGGCTAGAGAGCTGACAGCGTTATTAAATCATCCTCAGATGTTAAATCCAGTGTCTATTGTTCCATTAGCATTAAGACGGATAATATAATTCTGAGATAGGATTCCGCTATAGGCTCTGAAGTTTCCTCCAATGACTATTTTCTGATCTGTTTGTATGGCTACGGCATATACTAATGCATCAAATCAAGTTCATATGAATGTTGTGTCTCTGACTCCTGTATTAGTAAGACGAGTAATGTAGTTAACTGTGGCTCCACTATAGGTAGTAAAAGATCATCCAACAACTATTTTTCCATCAGCTTGTACGGCAACGGCATTAACCGTAGTGTTAAATCCAGCTCAGATTACGAATGTTGTATCAAGAACCCCTGCTGAAGTGATACGCGCTATTCTATTTATTGTGGTTCCACTATAATTAGTAAATGATCCTCCAGCAATAATTTTCCCTCCAGTTTCCAGTGCTAGAGCGGTAACGGCGCTATTAAATCATCCTCAGATAAGGCTTGTATCTATGGTTCCGTTGCTGGCAAGACGAACAATATATTTATTTATTCCTCAACTGTAGGTAACAAAAGATCCACCGACAACAATTTTCCCATCAGATTGTCTCACTAAAGCAGCAATATTGCTACTAAATCAAAATCATATTACGAATCCTGTATTTATATTTCAGCTTGTATCAAGATTAATAACGTAGTTTATTCCTGTTCCATTGTAGGTAGTAAAAGATCATCATACTAAGATAGTGTTGTTGTTTCCTGTTGCCAAAGCCATTACCGTGCTATTAAATCATCATCATATTGCGAAAGAGGTGTCTATTGTCCCACTAGTATTGAGACGGGCTATGTCTGATGATGTTGTTCAACTGTAGGAATTAAAAGATCCTCCTACTATTATTTTCCCATTATTTTGGAGTGTGATTGAATTTACATCACTGTTAAATCATCCTCATATTACAAAAGATGGGTCTTTGAATCCAGTATTTGTAAGACGAATAATCTTTGCTGCAGCAACTCAACTGTAGGTCCAAAACGATCCTCCTGCTATTATTTTCCCGTCATCTTGAATGTCTAATGCATTTACCGCTCCTGTGATTGATAATCACACAACAAAAGAAGGATCTTTTAATCATGTATTTGTCAGACGGACAATTCCTGTTGTTGCTGCTCCACTGTATAAATTAAAGGTCCCTCCTACTATGATCTTTCCCCCAGTTTCTATTTGAAGTGCATTTACGATTCCACTAAATCATCCAATAACAAAAGAAGTATCTCTTAGTCCATTATTTGTCAGACGAACAATCCCCGTTGTTACTGCTCCGCTATAGGTACCAAAGGCTCCTCCTAGGATGATATTCCCTCCTGTATCAATAGCGATGGCATTAACTACACCATTACATCAGGCTCAGATACTGAACCCTGTGTCAATAATTCCACTACTATAAAGACGTATAATCCTATTTACTGAAGTTCAGCTATAACTTGTAAAGTTTCCTCATAATATAATTTTACCCCCAGTTTCGATGGCAATTGCCATGACTGAACTATTTAATCAAATTCAGATATTGAATCCTGTATCTATAGTTCCATTACTTGCCAGGCGAATAATATAATTCTTTGATACTCCACGATAGGTAGTAAACGATCATCCCATTATAATTTTTCCATCACTTTGTACTGCCATTGCAGATACTTGCGCATTAAATCCTACAGGTTCTTTGGTGGCAAAAGTGGTATCTACTGCTACATATACTGCAGATGTATTCATATGGAGTAAAATACCAAAAAATCACATAAACAAAAGTACCATTTTGATGACTGCAAATCACCCAAGTATTCCTCAGATATATTTTTTGTGATGTGTACGAATATGATGATGTGCTTTTTTGATATGATGAGAAATATTACTTCTAAAGCTATGTTTTTTTATTTTATGTAATTGAAAAAATCATGCAAAATCTCAGAAAAAATTCTGGAGATGGGTGAGGGCATGTTTATTCAGTTTTTTTCCGCGATGCTGTAGTTCGTCGAATGGCTTCCGCATACACAAATAGCGATATAAACTACACCGAACTGTTTTAGAAATTTTTAATTTCTTCGCCCTCGTAGGCTTGAACTTAAAATTTCTAGAAATTGTCGGTATATATTCTTCACTCAAAAATACTGAAACGTACTTTTGAAGGAGAATATACAAAATAATATTTTCTTGTTTTAAGCTAATTTGGAAAAAATATTATTTTCCATAATCTGGCTCAAAACATAGTTTTTATGACGATTCTCAGCGATTTTTCAAGGACATCAAAAATAGACAAAATTGCTATATTTTTTTCTTCGCTGGAGATGTAGACAAGAACTGGTAAAAAAAACAGCCTGTCGCGCATAATTTTATTATTTTGACAGGTGGAGATGTAGACAGTTGTCTTGTCTATGTCATATTACATTTCGGCTTTACAAAAATTTATATTGTTACAAAATCGGTCGTAGACTTGGAGATTTTTTTGGCGACTTGGAGATTTGTGTATTGATGTTTTGTAAATCGGGAAAATTTACCAGCTATTTGGATTGCTTCATGAATGATTCGCAATGGTGATGCACTAATCGATTACGATTCAGCGCATGTCTTTTTTGATGAATTTATAATTTGGGCAATACTTTTCTACTAATGTTCGAAATTTTTTGCTATGATTGTGAACTTTGAGATGACATGCTTCGTGGATAATTACATATTTGATATATTTCGTTGGTAGATGCACTAAACTTAAGTTGAGGGAAATTTCTTGATCGCTGGTGCAGGATCATCGTTTGGACTTGGTCTTTCTAATGCTTAGCTTTTTTACTTTCACACCAACGGCTTCACTATAGTGCTGTAAAATAGGTTCAGCGTATTCTTGGAGAATCCTTTTTAATATATCTGGTAAGTGATTTTTTTTCTTACTTGGTTTCAATAAGATTCCGGCTGCAGACTTCGTCCTTGACCCCGGAATGACAGAATTAGAAACCAGAAGATCCGATGTCGGAACAATCTCTCCAAAAATTTGAATACGATCTTTGTCTGAGGTCAGAATAAATGTTTTTTTCTTATGACGAGCAAGGAGTTTTTTTCCTTTTTCTAGTAAGGCATTTTTGAATGATTCATTATGTTTCAGTTTATTGGGAATACTGATCAGAATTTGTCCCTGATTATTTACTCTGACATAGCCATTTCTAATAGGCTTGTAGGTGATGATTATACTCTCTGTTGTCATGTAAAATATGATATTGTTTTTTCTCTCAAAGAAAAGGGAATAAATAAAAAGTTGGGCCCTACGGGGTGTTACTTAAGATTCCGGCCGCAGACTTCGTCCTTAACCCCGGAATGACAGAATGCTGTGCTGGATAAAAATCTTCATTTGCTTTTGACAAGTTGTTTTCTATTATCTCCAGTACCCGAATTTTTTTATTCTGTACATATTGTCATGTTTGTGAGTAAAGAATTTCATGTAAAGACCAAAAAAGGTTTGCAGATTATTGATCTAACTCAAGAGGTAAAAAATTTTATTGCTGAACATCAGTGTACGAATGGCTTGGTGAACGTGTTTACCAAACATACCACTGCGACTCTCAAAATCAACGAATTGGAAGATGGCTTTGCGAAAGATTTAGAACTCTGGTGTGATAAATATGTCCCTACGGATGAGTTTTATCATCATAATGATTTGCCCAATAGAGATCCCAATACCATGTATCATGATAGGGAAGAAAGTCTTGATGGACATTCACATCTCAGATATTTACTTATGTGAGCTACGAGTGAAACTATTCCCGTTGTAGACGGCAAAATGCAGTTATGAAGATGGCAAAGTATTCTCTTTATCGAAATGGATCATGGCAAAGAGAGGACAGTAGTGTTTAGTTTTACGGGAGAATAATTCGCCGAAGGCGAAGTTGACCACGCAGTATTGCGTGGGTTGAGAGTTGAACCCCGCCGTGGCGGGTGTTGAAAGTTTAAGATTGAAAAATTTCTTGCTTTGAAAAAATCCGCCAAGTGACGGATTCTTTTTTATATTGTTTTGAATTATTTTCCATATTTTGCATTTGCTCATAACTTTTCTTCTATTCTCATGAGCTGATTGTATTTACAGACTCTATCTGTTCTGCTTGCTGATCATGTTTTGATAAATCCTGTATTTAATGCGACTGATAAGTCGGCGATGAAGGTATCTTCTGTCTCTCCAGATCTGTGAGAGATGATAGCATTCATGCCGTGATCTTGAGCCATACGTACACAGTCGATGGTCTCTGAAACTGTTCAGATTTGATTAAGTTTGATTAAAATAGCATTAGCCATGCCTTGATCGATACCCATTTGTAATCTTTCCATATTTGTTACAAAGAGATCATCTCCGACAAGCATAATTTTGTCGCTAAGTTCTTTGGTGATTTCTTTTCGCCCCTCAAAATCATCTTCTGCCATACCATCTTCGATAGAGATGATAGGATATTTTTCTACTCGACTTTTGTAGAGTTGTACAAGTTCTGGATGATCAAGTGTCTTACCTTCTCCTTCCAAGATATAATTTCCATCTTTGTAGAATTCTGATGCAGCGCAATCGAGTGCTAATTTTATTTTTCCACTGTGTCCTGCAGCGTCAATAGCTTGCATAATCACTTGAATTGCTTCTTCGTTACTACCTAGATTTGGTGCATATCATCCTTCATCTCCTACAGAAGTTACCATTCCTTTCTCTTTCAAAATCTTCTTTAATGCGTGAAATACTTCAGCGCCCATTCTAATTGCTTCATGAATATTCGTTGCTCCGACGGGTACGATCATAAATTCTTGGATGTCGACATTATTGTCAGCGTGAGATCCGCCGTTCAAAATATTCATCATAGGAAATGGTAATATATGTCATTCTCCTTTATTTACATATTCATAGATCCACTGATTTCCAGATTTTGCCATAGCGACAACAAATGCCATAGAAACACCAAGAATTGCATTTGCTCCAAATGTAGATTTTGTTGGTGTACCGTCTAATTGTATCATAAGTTGATCAAGTTCTCTGACGCTTGGGAAATCTTTTCCAACGATAGCATCTTTGATGGTAGTATTTACATTATTCACAGCTTTTAATGTTCCTTTACCGCCATATCTGGTCTTGTCATTATCTCTGAGTTCGAGTGCTTCATGAACTCCTGTAGATGCACCAGATGGAACGATAGCTCTTCCCATGATAGCATTGTCTAGTGTGACTTCTACTTCAACCGTTGGATTCCCTCTGGAATCAAGCACTTCGCGTGCAAAAACCTTCTGAATTTTTGTCATTCTCTTTTCCTAAAAAATAAAAAACCTGCCCGCCGTCTACTCAAAATTGTTGGCAGGCGGGTCTGACTTACTTCTTGTTTATTCTTCCTATCGTGTTTTTCAAGATTAATAATTTTTTGCGGAAAAATCAAAATACATGTTATAAATATTTAGTTGCTGATTTTTCGTTGGTTCATTTATTGATGATCTTATTTTCTACCAAATCTATGAGGACAGATTGTCTGCCATCTAATATTCATCCGTCGATAATGTAATCCACTTTTTCACTAAGTTCAGCAGGTATATCTTTGGTATCTGCTACTGGTGGCTCGCCAGCAATATTACATGATGTAGTGATGAATGTCTCACCTAGATTTTCTATAAACGTTTGAAATGGATGTTTGATAATTCTAATCCTAGGCTGATCATAATCAAAGAGATAGGTCACACCATGATAGTTATTGAGATACATTTTCAATTCATCAATATTTGCTTCTGGATACTCTTTTGATATCCAATCAAAACTTGGTGCAATTATAGAAAACATTCTTTTGGTGTCTCTTTGTTTGATTGCAAAAATCTTGTTTACCATCTCTGGTGTGTATATTCATCCAATCCCGTAAATAGTGTCTGTAGGATAAATAAAAGTCTTGCCTGACTTGGCTTCTTGGATAAAGAATGGCTGATTCTCTAGAAATTGGTCTAATGTGATGAGTTGCATCGAATTGATTTACGGATAAAATCTTGTGTGATGGCTTATTTTAATTTCATTATAATAAATTCTATTCATTCTTTGATAGCTCGTTTTATAGTATATTGTAGTTTAATTGGAATATCTTTTTTGATGATTTTGAATCATAGCTTCTGATAATATAGGCGTAGTATATTTCTTGTTGCCAAAAAAACTTCGTTTTCTGCTTTTTTATCTTTGATGAGTTCTTGACAGATAAAAAGTCAGATTTTTCTTCCCCTATATTTTTTATGTACCCACACTGATCACAATTCCAACTGATGTTCTCAAATCTCATGAAGTCTGCCAAAGGCTATGATCTGATCTTTATCTCTGACTCGATAAAAATCTTTTTGTTTGAGTTTATAGCGTCAGATATCGTGTTGTTTCATCAAAATCTTCATCTGCTGATATTCTTTTAGCGAGATTTTTTTGTCGAGTTGTAATCATGTGGGTAATGAAATTTTCATTTTTATTCTATTCTACATCTAAAGATATTGTTTCGACATCGTAAAACCTTTTGTAGACTTCAGGCTTTTACTGCGTCTCGACTATAAATCATCCTGATTGAATATTTCGGAGCTTTTTATAGACACCATTTTCTTTGGTAAGCAATTCATTGTGGCTACCATGCTCTATAATTTGTCATTTGTCCATGACAATGATTTTATCCATTTTCATGATGGTTGAAAGTCTATGTGCAATGACGATAGCTGTCTTATTTCTCAAGACTTCATCCATGGCATCTTGGATGAGTTGCTCAGATTTGGAATCAAGACTTGATGTCGCTTCATCCATGACAATGATGCTGGTATTTTGTAAGATGGCTCTTGCTATCGCTACTCTTTGTCTTTCTCCTCATGACAATTTAATGCCTCTTTCTCCTACTAGAGTATCGTATCCTTCCTTGAAATTGCAGATGAAGTCATGACATCTTGCCATCTTGGCAGCAGCGATGATTTGTTCATCAGTGGCATCTGGCTGTCCATAAGCGATATTTTCTCTCAATGTCCTGTGAAAGAGGATAGGATCTTGTGGGACCATTGAAATGTTCCTTCTCAATGACTCTTGCGTGACTTGTGAAATGTCTTGTCCATCTATCAAAATTTTTCCTCACTGGATATCAAAGAACCTAAACAGAAGTTTGACTACGGTTGTTTTACCTCATCACGACTCTCCTACGATCGCGACCTTTTCTCCGGGTTTGATTTTGAGATCTAATTTCGTGAAGACGGGTTTTCCTTCGACATAATGGAAGTCCACTTGTTCAAAGTCAATTCTCGCGTCGGTAACCTTCAGATTATTTGTTGTGTGATCTTGTATCTCAAGTTGAGTTTCCAAGAGCTCCAACATTTCTGCAGATTCTCAGATCGATTGGTAGAAGTGTCTAAATACATTTCCTATACTTCGCATTTGGTCTAAAATTCTAAAGAGATAGATCTGTAAGAGGAAGAATAGTCCTATCGAGAAGATGCCTTTTGATCGAAATGTAATAGCAAAGTAAAACATTATAAATTCTAATCATGTCGTGAAGAGACCTGTTGTTGTCCAAATCACCATTGCTCTAAATCGCTTTCTAGTGGTAATCCTTTTTCGAGAGGAAACGACATCTTCAAATGCATCACATTCTCTGTCGAGACTTGAAAATGTTTTGATATTTATATTGTTGGTAATGGCATCAGATAAA
>JAPLUV010000035.1:0-17467 GCA_026397395.1 candidate division SR1 bacterium
CAGAAGAATAATATACCTTATATATAAGGAACGGCATCGAAAGAACCGGTGTCGTTTTTTTTATTGAATAAATTGTTATCTTATGTATATATTTGCTAAATAACTTTAGCTCCTAATCAAGATACTTATGGAAAAAGTTTTTGAAAACATGTGAATTGCTGTGCCAGAAATTTTACTCCCAGATGATTCCATAGACTTGGAAAAATGGGCTGTTGTTGCTTGTGATCAATACACTTCGGAACCTGAATATCGGGAAGAAGTTGCTGATATTGTGGGCGATGATCCATCTACACTCAATATTATTTATCCAGAAGTGTATTTGGAAGGATGAGATAAAGCACAAAGAATTAAACGTATCCAAACCTATATGAAAGACTATTTCGATGGAATATTGGAGAACAAAGGAAGTTGTTTCGTACTTCTTGATAGAAAAACTAGTCATGCTGATTCTAGAAAATGATTAGTTGTTGCCTTAGATCTTGAACGCTATGATTATAGTGTCGGCTCTCAAACATTGATCAGAGCAACAGAATGAACTATCGTTGATAGATTGCCACCAAGAATTCAGATCAGAACATGAGCATCTATAGAGACTCCCCATATTATGGTATTGATAGATGACGAGAAGAAAACTGTTATTGAACCATTATTTGCTGATATAAAAACTTTCAAAAAACTCTATGATGTTGATCTGATGATGAATGGTGGTCATATTATTGGTTATCAACTTTCAGATGAACAGAAGATTGTACAGATAATAACTGCATTACAAGTACTATCTGATCCTCAGAAATTTCAATCAAAATATCATGTTGGTTCTGATGTATGAGTGCTTCTCTTTGCTATGGGAGATGGAAATCATTCACTCGCGACTGCCAAAGCCATCCGAGAAGAAAAGAAAAAAAATTTGGATGTAGACCAAAAGGCTATTCATCCAGCCAGATTTGCGTTGGTTGAACTGGTCAATGTGCATGATGAAGGATTAACATTTGAACCGATTCATAGAATACTTTTTGGTGCAGAATATGAAAATCTTTTTGAAGAAATGAAAACATACTTCCAATCACTGTGATCTGATGTGCTTATTACTACCTACACATCTGCTGAAGAACAAAAAAAGAATCTGAAAACTTCTACGATTGAACATCACTATGTTCGTTTTGTTCGTGCATGAACATTTGGTATCTTGGATATTGTTAATCCAAAACTCAATTTAGAAGTAGGAAACCTACAAGCATTTCTTGATCACTATATCAAAAAATATTCCAAGGTAAAAATTGATTACGTCCATGGAGAAGAAACGACAGAAACTTTGTGAATGAGAGACGATAATATTGGATTTCTCTTGCCTATTATGGATAAAAAAGATTTCTTTCAAACAGTAATTGTCGACTGAGCTCTCCCTAGGAAAACCTTTTCTATGGGTGAGGCTGAAGAGAAAAGATTTTATTTGGAATGTAGAAAAATAGAAAAGTAATACCTTACTTTCTGATTGAAAAGCTTTCTTACTTTCATATAAGCTTGTTGATTTTACTTTTTCTCTTATTTTTTATGGAACAAAAAAAATATTTGGGCATGAGTATTTTAGTCAGTGTTGTAGTTACGTTTATAGGATGCATTGTTGTTGGATTTATTCTCCGTAAACCAGCTCCTCAGGTAGCAAATCCTACACCGACCGTAACTATGTCTGATGGATTTCAGTCAGATGTGTTGACTGCATTATCAGGTGCTATGTCGAGTATTGTAAGTATTTCAGCAAATGCTGATATCAAATCATATGTAAATGATCCCTCACAGGTTAATGGACCAACCACCGTTTCTGGTCAAGTGAAACTTGGATGAGCAAGTGGAATACTTGTGAATAAAGATGGATATGTATTGACGAATAAACATGCAGTAGAAAATCTCCAAGCACATTATCAAGTTCGTCTCGCTGATGGACATATGTATACTGCCACCAAAATTCGACTAGATCCCACCTTGGATCTTGCATTATTGAAAATCGTAGATGAAAAATGAAATGTTCCTAGTAATTTATCTGTAGCTACCTTATTACCTTTTGATCAATTTGCTTCTGTGGGACAATTTGTCTTGACTATTGGTAATTCTCTTGGTGACTATCCCAATGCAGTCACTTTTGGTATCTTGTCAGCTCAACAAAAATTACTCACCATCAATCAAAAAAATATGTATACCAAATTGTATCAAACTGATGCACATGTATCACCATGAAATAGTTGAGGCCCATTGCTCGATCTTCAATGACGTGTAATTGGTATCGTTTCCTCTGTCGATGCTACACAACATATGACCTTTGCTTTACCATTATCTTCTGCTTTGATAGATACGCTTATTGCTTCTATCGTACAATATGGAAATATTGTAAAGCCTTTGCTTGGCATAGAATATCTTGATATTACTGCTAGTCTTCAGGCAGAAAAACAACTTAAACTGAATGCTGGAGTCTTGGTTACCTCGGTATTGAAGGATATGCCTGCTGCTCAAGGAGGATTACAAAATGGAGATATCCTTATGGCCATTGATGATAAACCTATAAATCTCCATTTCCCTCTCTTATATCATCTCTATACCTATATACCTAATACAACCGTAACGTTCACTCTTATGAGAAATGGACAGACAATGCAAATCCCAGTTAAACTCTGACAAAATTGAGGATAATATACTAATTTTAGTGCTTTTCTATGGATTATCTCATTATTTTCTTATTTGTAAACCATTAAATGGCCTACGGTTGAGCTAAAACTTGAATTTCTTGGTCTTCCGGGGTACAATTATTGAAGTAATGCGATTTTATCCTTTAGTATGTATTGATGCCAACCTATATTCCTGATTCTGTCATCAAAGAAATAGAAGAGCTCAAAGAGCTTGGAAAGTTTGACGAAGCGATCAAAAAGGTAAATACTATTCTTTTTAGAGATCCTCAAAATGAGGATGCTTTGTTGCAAATTACCGATATCCAGTATAGAAAATGAGAAATAGGAAAGGCTGGCAAAGCTATCGATTTTCTCAATAGCAAAAAAAATAATAATGATCCCTTAGGACTCTATATCAAATGAGTTTTGGAAATGGAAAAAAATCATCGACTAGAAGCTAAAAAATATTTACAAAAAGCATTGGAGCTTACCAAAGCTGAAAACCATGAAATCTTGAGATGCTATGGACTTTGTGAATATCGATATGGGAACAGAGAAAAATGATTGAACTTTCTCAGAGATGCATTTACTATGAACAATAGAGATGCAGAGATTATCTATAATCTTATTGAAATTTACATCCTAGAACATAAATATAAGAAAGCAAAAGATCTTATTACTTATTTCTACAAACATCGTGAAAAATTAGAAATAGTAGACAAAAAGCTCGATTTCTATGACCATAAAATTGGGCTATTTGAGAAATTTATTACTATCCAAAGTGTGTTTAAAAAAAATAAAGAGGATTAATTTTACTTTTTCAATTGTTTCCCATGTTAGGTTTCCATCTCTCCAAATTTGTTAAAGAAGATTTCAAAACTATTTTGAAACATTTTTGGGGTAAATTGTTTGGTGTAAGTATTCTCATTGGATTCTTATTATTTCTCCTTAATATCTTTTTGGGAGTTTGATTTTATGCAAATCACTTCTCTGCTGATATGAAGGATAAACTTGGTATGTATTTCTATATTAAAGAAGATACTGGAGGCACTGATACCTTATATCAAGAAGTGATGCTTATGAAAGATGAGCTTACGAAGCAATGATTGAATGTTACTTTCTCTACTAAAGATGATGCACTCTCATTTCTTCAAAAGAAAATCCCTGATGTGGTAGATAATTTCAAAAAGTTTGGTATCGATAATCCCTTACCAGCAACCCTATATGTTATGTTTTCTACTGATGCACAGTATGAAGCAATGAAAGCAACTATTATCAAACATAAAGATATTATCCTTAATGTAAAAGATGTAGATAGCTGAGCAACTATCAAACAACAGGAAAATAGGATTCTCACAACAATTAACTTTAGTAATCTCGTAGTCATTATGGCCTATTGTATCATTGCATTAATTTTGGTTATTGTATTTACTTTCTTAGGGTTCTTGCTCAAAACAATCTTCTCCTCCTTACATAAAGAATTTGAGGTTAAAAAATTACTTGGAGCAAGTCATCTCGATGTAACAAAATCATTTGTAATGATTACGCTTGATATTATTATCTTTGCTTTCTTTGTTTGCTGAGTATTATTAATCTTGAGCGGCATTACTTTGAATATTTTCTTGATGAATATCTTCCAAATCTCTTTGATTAGCGTCTTAGCTAATTCAGCTATTCTCTTGGTTGCGTTCATTGTGGAAATGATTGTTGTATGAGGTATCGGCATCTTTCTTGCTTATTCCTTTACTAATACCCTACACAAACAACTTCCTATTGTTAAATAAGTCGTAAGACATAAGTAGTAAGTATAAAGTACTGAAAAACCACTTACTACTTTATATTTGATACTAAAAAAACAGGCCAATCCGTGAAGATCAGTCTGTTTTTTTTATTCTATATAAGGACTAGTATGCAACGATAATTCCAGGTCACATTGTAGGGGCAAGGACTATTTTCTTGATTAACTTAGCCTTGATACCTGTTGGCTTATTCTCTTCGATAGCTTTGAGGAAAGCTACAATATTCTCTTCTAACTTCTTTGCATCAAAAGATACTTTACCTACGATACCATGGATATTTCCTGTTTTATCAAGTTTGAATTCCATCTTACCTTTCTTAAATTCCTCAACCGTTTGGACAATATTTTGTGTTACTGTACCAGCCTTTGGAGATGGCATCAATCCCTTTGGTCCAAGTTGTTTAGCAACTGTTGCAAGATCTCTGATGTTTTCTGGAGTAGTAATCAATACATCAAATCCAAATTTACCTGCTTTGATGTCATTGAGTAATACCTCTGTCCCAGCGATATCAGCACCTGCAGCTTTAGCTTCAGCAGCCTTATCTTCTGAACAGAAAACTGCAATCTTTACACTTTTACCTGTCCCATGTGGTAAGATAGTGGTTGCTCTGATCATCTGATCATTGTACTTAGGATCAGCAAATGTCTTGATAGCCATTTCTACGCTACCATCAAACTTACTGTAATTTCCCTTCTTTACTAACTCTACTGCTTCAGCAATAGTGTAAGCTTTGTTACGGTCGATATGCTTTGCAGCTTCGACATACTTTTTTCCGTGTTTTGCCATTTTTAAATAATAAGATATATAAAAGTGGTCATAATGTTCCGGTTTTACCTGAACTCCCACAAGATTAACCTAAGTGAATTATCGTTCTACATCTACTCCCATATTTTTAGCTGTACCTGCAATAGCTTTGAGCATAGATTCTAGATTGTCTGAATTCATATCACCTTGCTTGAGCGCAGCGATTTCTTCCATATCTTTTCTGGTGATTTTACCAATCTTCGTCTTGTTTGGTTCTCCAGATCCCTTTGCTAAGCCGAGCTTCCATAGGATAAGATTTGAGGTGACTGGTTTTCCAATAGTCAGATCAAATGTTCTATCTGCGTAGATTACAAGAGTAGCTTTGACTTTGACATCAATACCACCAAATTGTTTCATAAGATCCATAGTTTTGTCGTTGAATTCTTTGATGAATTGTCCGATATTGACTCCATTGGCTCCTAGCATAGGTCCAAGTGGTGGAGATGGTTGAGCTTTACCTGCTGGTATTTCGAGGTTAAGAATATTCGTAATTTTTCCTGCCATGATAATTTATTGAGTAAATAAAGATTTGAGATATGCTTTGGTTTTGTGGTATAATGAATAATCCATTTGAATAAGTCGTACTTGGTCTTTGATATAGAGTAACATCAATACTCTCTTTTCTTTGTATTCTGGGAGATTGATATATGTTACTTTCGTACCAAATAATTTATTCTGAGCGAGTTCTTGTTCGGTCTTGAGTTCATACAGGTTACCTCACAGTTTTCTTGCTATACTCGCGAAGTCATAGACTGGATTTCCTAGATTGACGTAATAGATATTTTTGTTATCTACTAAGGCATATTGATATTTGATGCCAAGTTTTTCTACCGCCTCTATAGTACCGTAAAAGACATTTGTCCCTGAGAGAATAACAATATTTCCTCCTGTAGTTGTTGCTGTCTTTGGCGTTTCCGTAAGCACATCAATTTTTGTAGTAGGAATGCTTGTCCCTGTCTGCTGTGTTCCGGTATCGGCTGCTAAAGCTTGTCGCTCTTGATCTACGGCAGTCAATGTTTGTTCTTGATCTCAACTCATGACACTAATTTGGATAGCTGATCATGAAGTATTGTTTACGGCTTTCAAGCTCTTTCCCTTTACTTGGAATAATAAGAGATAGACCAAAACAATAGCGAGGAACAATACGGCCATAAATAATTGGATTATTTTTTGTTCTTTGGTATTGGTGTTCATATACCGGTTGTCAGAGGTTAAAAGCCTAGAAGAAGCTGAGAATGGAAATGGAATGTTCAAATTACACCGAATTATTCCTAATTATTCCAAAACATTGTTCATTCGGTAATTGGGAATAATTTGTACATTTGTAAATTCCTCATCCACACTCTCTATCTTTTATTACCTTCTTGTAATGTATCATGAGGTATTAGCTCATAAGCTCAATTTTGTCGAGGTCGATTACTACTGGAGTTAATCTACCCAACATTTCAATGTTTACGATTGCAGTGTTTTTCTCTGCATCAATAGCCCTCATAGTTCATTTCATACCCTTGAAATCTCCTGTCTTGAGCATTACAATATCACCTTCTTTAAAAGGAATTTTGAGCTCTGATCTTTCTTGAGACTTCACGATCTGATCTAATATTTTGGCGTATTCATCGTCAGTAAGTGGTATAGGACGAGTCTCAGCTCCAACTATCAATCTAACTCATGGAGTATTTCTGATAACGTATCGAACTTTATCGTTCATCTTGGAACAGACAAAGACATATCCTGGATATAATTTTCTTTGTTTAATAACCTTTTCTCATTTCTTAAGTGAAGATTCGTTGACCATAGGTGACATATAATCTTTGACAGCGTCTTCTAGATTTTGCTTCTTTGCTCTTTCTTTGAGATTTTCTATGACAAGTTCTTCTTGCCCAGATACGACACTGAGAACATACCATTTGAAGTTATTGTCTTCAATCTGTCTCTTGATCTCTCAGGTATTGGTGTCTGTTGTTTGCATAGATTGCTTTTATAGTATAAAATTTTATTTGAAGGAGTATATTTATCTATTGTTATGGATAGTAATGTGCTTCGCTGTAATGGTTTGTGCGATACATTACCATTCGTTACAATACATAACGATTCATTACGATTTTTTATTTCATTACACTATAAAACCATTTGTATATTCCAGAAAATATTGTGTCTGTAGCGACAAAATATATCCCTGCAATAATTACTGCAGCAAAGATTGACAAAGTAAGATTGATGAAATCTTTCTTAGTAGGACGTTTGAGTTTTTTAACAGTATCTAAACTGTCATAAATAAATTTCATCATGGTAATAATTTTTTCCAATAATAAAAAAATTTTGACGACTTACTTGTAACAAAATTGCAGTGCTTTTCAAGGGAAAATTGATTTAATTTTTCTATCACTCTGAATGGAATGAAGAGTATAATTATATCCTTCGACTTCGCTCAGGACGACAAATAATGTCTATTTTAAGCCATAATACAGGCATATCCCTTAGTTCCTTTTTTATCGCCATGCGCGTAGGCTATAATTTCAGAGCTTCTCTTTAATTTTTGACTCATGGTGTGGAAGGTCTTGACAGCTGATCCTGCGTTTTCTTTGATGAGCTTAGTAATGGGAAAATTTGTAGTTTGTGTCGGAACAGTTACATTCGTCAAAAACACAACATTCGTGTCGGAATCTATGTTCGCCAAATACTCATTCAGTTTTTTTTGTTTAGCTATAGAAAGTGTTTTCCCTACTGCCAAGCAACGAACTTCTGCTTGATGGGAAATGGCTTGCATATATGCTAGGTGCTGAAGAATAGTTCACAGATCTTGGATGGATGGTTGAAACTCTGTTTTTCGTTGTTTGTCCCCTTCACGAAAGGTTCGTTCTTGACCGAGTATTGGTCCAAACTTTCCTGTTAGTTGATATATTTCTTTGTTATTTTGCTCCTGCTCGATAATAAGCAAGAGTTTCTTCCTCTGAGGCAATAAGAGATATCCAACGGATTGCAAGATGCCGGTATAGAAATGTGGCCCATGAGGTAAAATAGCAAGTTGATAGTCTTGCTGAGCTTTGTTCGCTATATTTGGGATCATTTCACTGGCTCCGATAGTATAACTGACGATTTGTTCTAAGAGTATTTCTTGATCCATTTTGTAGTCTATAAAGTCTGTAAAGCCCGTAAAGTCCATCAAGTCTTAATGCCCATAAAGTCTTTCAAGTTGTTATGTGACTTGATGACCTGAAGACTTTCGACTTTGGACTATTCTTTGATGTGTCTCATAATTTGTAAGACAAATCTATCGGCCAATCTATAACGCTTTTGCCACTCCTCTAGCGACATAAAGACAACAGAAACCGTCTCAATAAAGTAGCCTCTAAAGATATTGTTGATCTGTTCTTTGATGGTATCTATCTGTGGTTTCTCGCAGTTTTTGTAGATAATGACGAGGTCTGATTCTATATCGGTACCAAATCTTTTGCCAAAGAAATATTTATCGATCATTACTTCATACGTTTTGAAGAGGTCTATAAGTTCCCTTCTGAGCCCATAAAAGAAGATATTTTTGATATTATCATGAAACTCTGGCTTAATCGTAATAGATCGTCACTGCCCTTCTTTGTTGATATCGATCACTTGCGCTTCTAATAATGAATCGACCTGTTTTTTGATTGCAGGAAAAGTCCATTCCAATTCACTTTCGAGTGCTCTCATGGAAATTCCTTGTCTCCTAAATAGTAAGTATTTGATGATATCTACTTTAGTTTTACTTCAGAAGAGTTTTTCTAAATTCATAGAAAAAAAGCTCAAATAAAATGATCTCTTGTGATATATAGATTTCATACTCGATTACAAGAAAAAAGAACTCAGAGCATATTTCGTGTTTTGCTTTTTTATAAGAAAAAAGCCCGCGGATGAGGCAGGCTATGGAATATTATTAATTATTCTATTTTTTATTGTGTCTATATAGCTCCTGCTATTCTTATATCTGTTTCGTTTTTTTTCTGTCGCTTTACTTTAGCTTGTTCTGACATCTCTGCCTTGTTGTATCGTACAGATTCTCCATTATCGTATTTTAAAGAGTTTAAGAATGTTGCTAAATCTCCCATTGAAAATATTTTATTCCCTACTGCTGCTGAATTAAAATAAAATTCATTTGATGTTCATTTAAGAAATCATTGATTGGTATCCAAAATTGTTTTGTCTCAACCACCGATTGTACTTAGCTTTAAAGAAGGACTCCAAAATCATGTAGAAAATGGTGTATCTCTATTTGAGGAAACCATAGACCCATTATCGTTAATGTATTGGATTAGCCAATTTTTTATCGCTGTTTTCTGAGCTTCGCTAAACCCCTTATCTTCACCATTTCTCATGCGGTTTAATGCTGAATCCTTTGTAAAATCATAATTGGTAATGAAATTTAATTGTTTTTGTTTTGGATCATTCTCATTTACCTCTCTTTTACTGCCATTGAAGAAGCTAATCATAGAATCTATTCTGCTTATGTCTATTTTGCTTATCTTCTTATCAACTTTTATCCCAAAATTATTAGCCAGAGTTATGCTTTGTTCTCATGCACTTTGGAACCATTCATCAAAAGATTTTTTTCCTACTGCATTAATTTTGCGAGCTATATCCAATACCTGATCGTTTGATAATGACCTTATAACGTCTTCTGGGTTGCTTTTTGGTGTATTGTCGTTTTTGGGTATGTTGTAGCTTTTTTTTCTGCTTGTAGGGACATTATTGTTTGCTGTAGGTGTCGTTGGAACAACTACTTTACCTTCTTTGAGATTTCTTAATGTATTTTTGCCAAATTTACCATCAGCATTTTTGTAGAGAGCTGTAGCATTTTCTTCCATACCAAGAGCTTTTTGTACGCCTATGACATCACCAGATTTCAATAATGGCATAATCGTCTTAGCTAATTCGGGATTTGCTTTTTGAAGGTCTGTAAATGCTGATACTACATCAGCTGGTTGTAGCTTAGAATATAATGTAAATGTAATATCGCTTTCTTTTAATTCTGCAGTGACTTCAGGAGTTGGTGTTGGCTTGTCTGATTTTTCTATAAGATCTTTTAAGCTCTTGAGCTGAGTTCTGGTTTCTGCATTAACTTCGGTTTGTGATAATTTTTCTGCTCCTGCAGTCTTGAGTGCATTAGCTACTACATATACGAAGTAAGCTAAATCTTTTCCATTTTTGATCATATCGTCTAGCCGTGGGTGTATTTTTTTGTCTTCTTCTGTTAAGACAAATTTATTATCTTTGTCTACGGTGATACAATCACTAAAGATTGCAGCAATTTCTGCAAGTTTTTTATCTTGTCCTGCAATTTTTATGGTTTCGTCTTTCAAGGCTTTTGTAAGATCTTCTGGTTTAAGTGTTTTCAAACCATCAATTGCATCGGTTTCCTCCTTTGTTAGCGTATTATCGATTTTTAATGCTTCAAATTGTCCTGGCATGGTAGTAAAAGTAAAGGGGTAAAGGAAATTATTTTTGTCCATTGAAGACAAGATTCATTACTGTGCTATACATAGCGTCTAGAGCATTCTCTTGGATGTCCTTCTGATTTTTGAAATGATTCCAAAGATCAGCAAAAAAAGATGATTTTTTGCTTAGAAGTTCCAGAGATTCTTTGACTTTCGCTAATTTGGTCTTGTGATCTAATTTTAGGAAAGCAGCTTTGGATGCAGTAGTATCAAACATGTGTACTGGGTAAAATAATAAATTACAGCTCAATTATATTTTTGAAACAAAATATAATTTCGACATCGTAAAAGTTTTCGCTATATGCTTCAAACTTTTCCTGTGTCTCAATTATATTCAGAAAATGTTTTTTGTCAAATATTTAAGGTCTAAATTTTGACCTCCTTTTTTGCTTGTAAATTTTCCTATCCTAAAATTTGCTTGTAAAATTTTCTGTCCTAAAATTTGCTTGTAAATTTTCCTATCCTAAAATTTGCTTTTTTGGGAAATGCATATATAATTACAGTACATTTATTTAATAAGTACAGTAGTATGCATCACCGTATCAAGTATTTCCTCAATGAATTTATCAGTGAATTTCCTGTGTTGTTTTTCATTTCTATTATTATCGTGCTTGTCTTTACAGGAACTATATTGTTCTCCTGTATAGAGCACCGGACAATCTTCAATTCATTCTATTTTACGTCTATTACGATGTCTACTATTGGGTATGGAGATATTTTTCCTCTTACTCATGCGGGGAAAGTGATTGCCATCATTTATGGATTTATGGGAGCTCCTCTCTTTGTCTGACTTACCTGACTATTCTTCCAGAATAAATTTCAAGTATTAGTGAAACATAGCATCCATGCGTATCATAAAGAAGCTAGAGAAGCTGAACTCCTTGCATTACAAAATCAGAAAACGATTAAGAAAGAGGAAGCAGAAATTAAGAAAATAGAAAAAGAAGAAGAAGAGAAAGAGAGAAAATAGGTTATTTTACTTTCATAGCTACATAGGCTAATCCAAGCGCGTCAGCAGCGTCATTAAATTCAGGACATTCTTTCAAATGATATAATTTCATTATACATTGTTGGACAAGCCTCTTCTCGGCTTTTGCATTTCCGGTTATATATTTCTTAAGTTGAATTGGAGTAATTTCTTTGATTTTGATATTATTTTTTAGACACAGGGTAATGAGAATTGCTCTAATGCCGTAGACAAACTCTGCGTTGTTTTGGTTGAATTTCGTGAAAAAGAGCTGTTCCATACACATAGTCTGTATCTTATGTTTTTTCAACAGCTTAGTAAAATACTCCTCTATTTCTCTCATCCTTTCAAACTGATCTTGTCTGGTGGGAGTTTTTTTTTCTAACAACAAAATACCTGAATCTACTATTTCCAGGCCGTGCCTCTCGGCAGGTAAATTGTCTTGAATAATCGCGTATCAGAGTTTTCTCACGCCGGGATCGATACCTAATATCATATTGGTTCGAAATATAAAAATTATTTTTTAACAAATCATCTCTAAGATGATCATCAAATCCCTCCTTGCCTCCCTTTATCAAGGGAGGAACTTGGCTCGCTCATCTCCCCTCCTTGAGAAAGGAGGGGTCGGGGGAGGATTTGTTAACGTTCCCCGGTTTTTTATTTTAAAAATCTTCTGTGACTCCTGAAAGGATTTCATATCCCTTCTCCGTAACTAACACCGTATATTCCCAATGTGCTCAGATATCTCCTTTCTTGGTATATAGATTTCGATCGTTGCCTTTTCTGAGTTCAAAGTCTTTGGACTGAATGGCGGTAATAGGTTCTAATGCAATGACCATGCCTGCTTGGAACGTAATATTTTTGACATCAGGATGGTGAGGATGGTTGTGAATATAGGGACGTTCGTGAACTTTGACTCCTACGCCGTGACCCGTCAGTTTTTCTATTACCGTAAATCCTGAACTAATAATATGTTGATACACTGCATGTGAATAGCCAAACATTTTTTTGCCTGGTCAGATCTGCTGAACGGCGATGTCCAATCATTTTTTGGTTTCTTTGGCTAATTTATGGCCAAGTGGATTTGCTAATTCTCACCCTACAACTACAGTAATCGCAGCATCACTTATGCCTCATTGATAATTTACTCCTGCATCTATCTTTAATACATCGCCATTTTTCAAGGTATAATTATCTGGGATGCCATGGACTAAGCATTCATTCACGGACAAACAAAGGTTTGCTGGAAAACCGTTATAATGTTTAAATGCTCATTTTACTTTATTTTTTTGCATAAAATCTTCGGCAATGAATTCTAGCTCAATAAGCTTCATGCCTGGCTTGGCTGCTTTCTGTAATTTGGTCAAAAGCTCAGTCAGGTATTTGCCTGACTTTCTAATGTTGGCAATTTGCTCTTTGCTTTTGATAATAATTTCTCAGGTCATCGGCTTTGGGAGTATAAAGTAGAAAGTATAAAGTAGAAAGTATTTTTTTCTTACTACTCACTACTGTTTCAATATAAAAAAGTAGAAGGGTTTTGCAATTGCATTTGCTGGAAGAATATATACATCCTTGTTGGTTTTATATGGATACTTTATATAAGATGAGAAACTGAATGTTTATCGTAATAGATGGTACTGATGGTAGCGGAAAAAAGACACAAACCGCCAAATTAATGCAAAGATTGATCGAAGACGGTCATGAGGTAGAGAAAATTGATTTTCCTCAATATGGGAAAAAAAGCGCTGGATTAGTAGAAAATTATCTCAATGGCGTTTATGGACAAGCCAATGATGTAAGCCCGTATCAATGATCTATTTTTTATGCTGTAGATAGATATGATGCATCATTTCAAATCAAGCAACGATTGGCGGAATGAAAAATTGTTATCTCTGATAGATATGTTTCTGCTAATATGTGACATCAGGCAGCAAAGATTGCATCAGATGCCGATAAAGATATTTTTCTCGATTGGTTAGATAATTTAGAATATGGAATATTTAATATCCCAAGACCCGATGCCAATATTTTTCTTTACGTAGATCCTGAAATTAGTAGGAATCTTGCCCTCAAAGTAGAAAAGCTTAACATGGATAAATCCAAAGATGTTCACGAAAATAGTGGCGATCATATGAAAAAAGCTAGCGAAGCATTCAAATATGTCGCTAAAAAATACTGACGAAAACAAATAGATTGTATCGTAGATAATCAGTTGAGAAGTATTGATAGTATATGAGATGAGCTCTATGATCACATATCATCGCTTTTGAAATAAATTTATTTATGCCCAGTACTTCATCGTGCTCCTGCTCCTCTTTCGCTTTCAGAAAGTGTTTCTACTTCTTGCCATGAAACGTCGTGGCATTTTTCTATAATAAATTGTGCAATCTTATCTCCTTCGTGGACAGGAAAATCTTCTGGTCAAAAGTTAATAAGAATAATTCCAATATCGCCTCTATATCCTGTATCGATAACTCCAGCCAACACATCTATTCCATGTTTGTATGCTAATCATGAACGTGGAGCAATCCTTCCATAATATCCGTATGGTATCGCCGTAGAGATATTTGTTTTAAATAATTTTCTCTCGCCTGGTTTCAGGATATATTCTTCCGTAGCAAATAAATCATAGCCTGCGTCTCAGGACGTCGCCTGCGCTGGTGTAATTGCTTTGTCAGATAATTTCTGGAATGGAATCGTAAGTTCTGTCATACTTCTTGGTTTACAAATTAAAATGTCTTAGCTTTTGGTGACAATAAAAAAAAGCTTAGCAATTGCAAAACAATTGTTGAACCTATTTTTTTACTAGAATTTGAAAAGCCTCCAACAAGGAGGCTTTTTTATACGTGAATTATAATAATAATTATTTTTTCTTCGGGGGTCGATACACTCCCGGTTTTGTGTCTTTTAGTATTTTCATCATTGCTGACATCAATACTTGGTTGCAGGTTTGGCTTTCAGAAGTGTTTTCCGTTAGATGTACCATATGCTCAAATGGAATAATACTTCCGTTGATCGTTGCAATATCTACTCGAATATATGCTTGTTCAGCCTCATCAATCCCATCTAGTTTATTTGAAACGATGGTGATGGAGACAATTGACTGCTTCTCATCAAATGATATTTCTACCATCTTTTTAAATCCGATGAGATTACCCTCTTTGTTGTTTACATCGATCCATTTGCAAACAATTTTGGTGTATTTAGTTTGCATGAGATTAACGATTTCTTCCTGGCTTAAGCCTCCAGGCAGGCTATCTTGAGCGTAGCTCATACAGCTAGCCAAGATGACTGTAAGGAATAGAATTGTTTTTTTCATAAATAGTGTTTGATTTGTTTTTTTAATGTAGTTTTTATCACAACATCTGATAGATGTCTCTTACAATTGCATCGAAATCCGATTGCATGGTTTTCGAGATAATTTCGTAACGATTAAATTCTAGTGTTGTTCCATTGCTTAACAATATCCATATTTTTTTGAAGACAGTTGCCTCAGTTTTTCCGTTTCGAAATGGTTTGGAAAAAACGATGATATGAATGTCGTCTCTTATTTTGGATTCCAGCACGGTTGCTTTGAGAATCCAATTAGTTCTGTAGTTCATACCTTTTAATCTCTCGCCACAAGTAGCTTTGAGATATGCAGTGTATGTCGGTTTGAAGTTCTCTCTGCGCAAATCAATTGTTGAGAGGACTGCTTCTGTGGTGTCTGCTATTTGGGCAGAGCTTGTCATTGCTACAAGCCAGAGCATTGCAATACATAATAGTGTTCTTTTCATCTTTTGTTTTGGTTTTTTGGTTTAATTATTAATTTTAATTTTACTTTTTATTTTGTTTTTGGAAAATAATACGATAAGTATTCGACGTGAAAAGTCAATCCTAAGAGAAAATAGATGAATCAGATATCTTTGGTTGCATTGACATCTTAAATGAGTATATGAAGATTACGAATTTATTTTGTCATCAAGCGTATGAAATGGAGTAGATGACGCTGGATTGTTTTTTTGGTTGTGATAGCTTTGGCTATACTTGTAGGGATTAGGTTTTGGTCTTATTTTTCGGCAGCTATGCCCTTGGGCTATGATCCTGGTATGTATAGAGCATTTTTTCTTAGCCTCCAAAATCAGCTTCCCTATATACATCTTTCTCAGTTACCGCTCTGGATACAATCGACCTACGAACCACTTTCTGGTATCCTCTATATCGTCACCCACAACATCATATGACTTTCTCCTGATATGGCACTCTTGCGATGAGTGGGTATTTTGCATATTCTGATTTCTCTCTTTATGTATCTTTTGCTGAGAAAATATAGTACGATCACTGCCCTGCTTGGCGTCTTATTGTATCTGAGTTCGGTGATCCAATATCAAGTATTTTGGCGATGATATTTGAAGCAAATGCTCGGTGTCTTATTTATCCTTACTGCGTATTATCTGATAGAGAAGAAATCATATCGGCTCCTGATACCTATCTTGACTGCTCTGTTTACCGTCAATAGAGCAGGATGACTGTTTTTTCTCCTGAGTTACTTGCTCTACAAACTTGTTGTCTGAATTAAACACACATCTCGAACCTGGAACGACGTGTGGTCTCTCCTTATCGCAGCAGGTTTGAGTGTGGTTGTCTACCGACCGTTGATGAGGATTCAGATTTTTGATTTTTTTAGTCCAATGTTTGGACAAGCGTTTCTGGGAGAAGCTAGTGGCACATTTTTTGATAAGTCGACCTATATGATCTACAATATTATTCTCATCGCGTTAAGTATCTTCTGATGTATTGTCTGATGGTCTAGATCCTTTATCAAAAAAATCCCTCTCGAACTTATCGGCTTTGCAATAGGCATCTTGTGGGTATGATTCCAATTGTTTTTTTACAATAGGATGCTCTGATATTTTGATATTTTCGTGATTATCCTGGCGGCATATGGATTATCTTTTCTCCTCCTGCATAGCAAAAAAATATGGAAATTACTCGGGATATGACTATATATTTTGCAGTTAGTTTTTTTTATCTTTTATGTCCAGAGGACAAGTTTTCCTTTGATGATAGCAAAAGAATTTAAAACAATTCAAGAAATTCCTCGTTTCATCAAAACAGATGCCAAGATTATGGTAACGGGAAGAAAATATTCTTCATTTCTTATGTGATATGCGAGTCGCAGAATTATAGCTCCATGACTCTTTGATCGAGATCCTTGGACTGCAACAGAATGGAATACTCGGCATCTCTCTGATGGGCTAAAGAAATGTCAGATGCTCAATATGCTGAAAGAAAAAGAAAGGCCATCATATCTCTGGATTGGATCTTTACAGCCATTTGAACAACTCTCTGGAGCAGATTGTTTGCAACAATTACGTTGAGATGATAGTTACTGATTTTATCTTGTGAAGTATGGCAATGCAAAAATTAACAATTAAACAGCTGACCTTAATCACATCTGGAATTGCTCTCATGGTCTTGCTTATCATTTTCTTGCCGTGGCAGGATGTCTTGATTATCAAAACATTGAGAATAATTTTTTGATCGGTCTTTGTCTTATTTCTTCCTGGCTATTGGCTGACCCTAAGTTTCTTTTGAAGTAAAGAAATAGATCTTCTAGAAAGATTTGCTTTGAGTTTTGCACTTTCCATTTCCGTCATTCCTCTCTTAACATTCTATATCAATTTGATTGGTGTGAAAATTACGCAAGTGAGTGTCTGGGCAGTTGTAGTTGTGGTGATTGCGGGAAATTGGGCGTGGTTGAGATTTAGAAAGAAAAAAAATCTAGTTGGA
>JAPLUV010000035.1:17487-22683 GCA_026397395.1 candidate division SR1 bacterium
CCCCCGACCCCTCCTTTATCAAGGAGGGGGGAATAAGCGAGTCAAGTTCCTCCCTTGAGAAAGGGAGGTAAGGAGGGATTTGATAGACACCTTAGGGTGGATTTTATATCACTACTATCTATGAAGCGGAATAAAAAAACGATTAGTATCGTACTCTATGTCATCTGGTTGATTATTCTGCTTATGAGGATAGCAACGAGATCTTTTGCTGATGTATGATTGTATCTTATTCTGGCATTGGATGTGTTAATTATTAAGGACGTTTTATTGTATCTAGTAAAACTTAAGCCGACGAAGAAAATTGGAATTGGGAATCTTGAATCTGGAACCGGGAAACAGGAATTAAAAATTTGAAGGTTACATCGTTATTTATTATACAATAGGGCTTATATCTTTCCTGTGGTCTTGGTTATGTATCTTATCTATCTCCTGATCAAGCAAACGCATGTGTGGAATATGCAAAATACAATCCCCTATCTGATTATCAATGAAAGCGTATTGCTAGGTATAGTTATTATTTCAGGAATACTTACGATATGGAAAGAAGACAAAGATAAACAATATCAAGTAGTTAGCGAATCTATGCGTTCAACCTACATCAGTATATGATTATCTATCTTTTTGAGTTTACTAGGAACCTATATTATTTATGGTCAGATTATGCAGCTTGGACGAATTGCCTATATTATTAGTGCAATTGCTGGTGTGCTGATCTTTTTGATAGGAGTGATGATTGTGGAAGAAGATTGAAAAATGGAGGATGGAAAAATGGAAAATGGAAAATGGGATAATTAAGATTCCGGTTGCATGACAGGTGAGTCAGTTAATATACATCTTTCCAGTATGCTGGAAATACATGAGCTTTTTGTCTTTTGTATCCAGTATGATGGAAAAGAATAACAATCGTCATAGACTATTAAGAAATACTTAATAGTTCAAAATGAGATGGATTCTGTTTCTGTAACTATACACTATTTGTATATTAACGGAAATGAAATAGAAACATGTGACTTTGTAATTGATACGTCATATGAGATGGCTATAATCGAGGTAAATTTTATTTCATAATCTCCAAGTAATGAAAAAACAGTCATTATCTCCTGGTACGACCAAGGCACTATTTGAAGATCAAGAAATTAGAAGAGAGCGATATAATGATGAACGATGGTTTTCTGTGGTTGATATAGTTAATATTCTTTCTGAAAGCCAAGGCATAGATAAATGAGCTTATCGAAGGAAATTAAAACAAAGACTTATCGCAGAATGAAGTGAGATCGTGACATTTTGTCACGAACTGAAATTCTTGGCTACTGATGGGAAAAGATATACATGAGATGCAGCTAATACACAAACTGTTCTTCGTATTATTCAATCCATCCCCTCTCCCAACGCAGAACCTCTCAAACAGCGATTAGCTTCCCTGGGAAATCAGAGATATGAAGAATTGAACGACCCAGAACTTGGTATGCAAAGAGCAAGAGAAAGAGCTATTTCTGTCTACCAAAGTAGAGGTATGAATGATGCTGAAATCAAACAGAGACTACAAACTATAGATATCAGGCATGATTATACTGATGAGCTCAAGACTAGAGGAATACAAGGGAAAGAATATGGTATCCTGACCAATATATCATATACTCGATCAGGGAAAAATGCAGATGACTACAAAAAGCATAAATGATTAACCAAAAATGATAATCTGAGAGATCATATGACCAAAACGGAAATGCTTTTGACCTGACTATCAGAAGAGGCAGGAACACAAATTATCAAACACAAAGATTTACAATGATTTGATGAAGTACAAGATGGATTAGCTCAATGAGCTGATATAGCTAGGCAAGCTAAGGATACTCTTGAAGAAAAAATATGAACATCCATACTAGATCCAAATAATCGTCTTACTGTCAAACAACAAGCATTAAGACAAAAAGCCCATCAACAGCAAAAGCTTTGATACAATAAAGGAAAGAAAAAAAGAAAATAAGATAATTAAGATTCCGGCTAGATCCCGGTTGCAAAACTTAACACCGGGATGACAAACGCCGGAATGACAAATGATTCAGTATTTTATTTGTTACATAGTAGACCGATGGCGAAATTAATTATTGTAAATATTCCTGCATACAATGAGGCAGAGAATATAGCTAATGTCATTAAGCTTATTCCTAGGACTATTCATGAGTATGAAGTGAAAGTTCAGGTCATAGATGATGGATCACATGACTCCTCTGCTCAGATAGCTAAAGCTGCTGGTGCTGAGTATGTTATTAGTCATCCTTATAATCAATGAGTCGGTGCTGCGTTTAAGACGGGAGTAGAAAATTTCCTAGAAGTCTGATGAGATATTTTTGTTAATATTGATGGTGATGGACAATTTGATCCTAATGATATCCAACATGTCGTAGCTCCATTACTTGAAGGTAAGGCTGATATTTCTATCGCATCAAGATTTGATAAGCACAAAGCTACTGATATTCCCTGGATTAAAGAGAAAGGGAATAGAGTCATTGCATGGATAGTGAGTAAATTGATGAGATACAAGATACAGGATCTGACCTGTGGGTTTAGAGCATACAATAGGAAGAGTCTCCTTAAGCTCAATCTCTTGCATATGTTTACCTATACACAAGAAGTCATTATTGATGCTATCGGTAAGCAACTCAAAATTGTTTGGGTTCCTGTGAAAGTAAAATATTTCGCTGATAGAAAATCCAGAGTCACTTGATCTATATGGAAGTATGTCCAGAAGTCATTGATGATTATTTTTAGAACAGTTAGAGATGTGAAGCCATTGGTGTTTTTTGGTATCCCAGGATTTTTACTCTCTATTGTGGGGATGATATTGTCCTTGGTTTTCTTGGTAATGTATTTGATAACGTTTACGACTACCCCATATAGGATGTATCTTTTTGTCGGTCTTTCCTTATTAGTTTTTGGCTTACTTCTCCTTATCTTTGCTTCTATAGCTGATATGATTAAGTCGCAAAGAAAGATTGCTGAAGAAAATTTGGAGATGATGAAGAAGTTGATGTATGATAAACATCTATAAAAATTTACTTTGCCTTATTAATAACCTGCAATGAAAGATTACAACCTTATTAATCAGAATAATTTAATGGCGTATCTACATACATTTTGAGATTATAAAAAGCTCAAGGTTCTTTTTTTTAGTATTTATCAGCCCGACTATACAAGAACAGAAACCATAGAACAGTTATTCTCCTCGCTCTGAATATCTTATATCAAAAATTCTGTTTACAAAAAAAACTATTTTGTAAGAGTTTACTATAACATATTTCGACTGATCAAAAATATCAGAAAGTGTGATGTTGTATATGTACATTTTAGATGACAGGAGGTACTCCCTCTTGTGTCTCTTATCTCATTTCTATTTCGCAAAAAAGTAATCTTTGATATGTTTATTTCTCTTTGGGATACTATTTGTTTTGATAGAAAAGTACTCAAACCATATTCCTTGCTTGGTAGATGTATCAAAATGTATGATAAAGTTTTGATAAAAATCTCGAATTTCGTCTTACTTGATACTAATACTCATTTACACTATGTTATAGATGAGCTCTGATTGCCTGAAAAAAAATGATGATTTCTTTATGTATGAGCTAATACGGAAATTTTTCATCCTCTACAAGTAGAAAAATCTAATAAATTTAGAGTATTTTGGTGTGGTAATGTGTTGCCATTACAAGGCGTAGAAATAATATTGAAAGCAGCTAAACTTTTGGGGGATAACAATAATATAGAATTTTTCCTGGTCTGACCAGTGAGGAAAAAATACTGTGATTTAATCAAAAGACTATCACTTTCAAATGTCATCTTTAAAGATCGAGTATCCTATAAAGATTTGTCTAGTGAAATATGTAAATCTCATCTGTGTCTGTGATGACATTTTGGTATAGTTCCAAAATCTGGCAGAGTGATAGCTGGGAAGACCTTTCAATTTTTATCCTGTGGTATACCGACTGTTGTTTGAGATTGTTGAGCAAATAGGGAAATATTCGAGGATGAGGATAAATTGATTAGATTTGTAAAAATGTGAGATGAATATGCTTTAACTGACTTAATTAATAAATACTATGTCAAATAGTAGTATGGTTAGAAAGATTGGCATGTGTATTCTTGCCTTCTTTCTTACTTTAATATCAGTATATATTCTTGTAAAAACTCCAGTTTTTTGAGATTGAGTTTCCTACGTTAGAAAGATAGAAAATACCATTAATAAGTGAGAACTAGATATGACAGATCCAATCTGATATACTGATTTTTTTATAACAAATCCAGAGGGTTTACCGTTATCTTATCAACCCATATATTTTTTCTCCTTATGAACAACAACTTCATTGATTATATGAAATACACAGTTGGCAATAGATATGTTCAACTTATTATCTCTTTTATGAATTATTTTCCTAATATTTAAATTACTCTTGTTGATTTCCAAGAACAAAACCTTGGCTTTTGTAGGGATTTGCTTTTTTGCTTTTTCCTGTATGCAATACTGGCTTATCTCTCATAGACTAATAGATCCTATTTTAAACTTTCTTATTCTTTTATTTATATATCTTTTTATAAAATATAAAGGAAGAAAAGAAATCTTGCTCATATTGTTTTCTATAGTCATCATTAATCTTAAGATAACTGGTATTCTCTTCTTGATGGTTATTCGGTCTCTTTACCTATTTCTCTACTTTATAAAAAGAAAGGATAAAATAAAATTTTTATATTTTGCTTTATTCGGTACAGTTCTTCTAATCCCATTTATCATTTTCTATCAGAATCAAATATTGAATATTGATTCTAATGCAGTAAAGATTGTACAAGATTATTGAATAAAAGACGCTGCAAGATTAGACAGACTTGGAAACTATTTATTAAATTATCAACTATGAGGGATAGTTCAGTTTTTTTCTGTTTTTAAAACAAATAATAGCAATCAGAAAGATCATGACTTTTGAGTCATTAATATATATGTGCTCTTTTTATTAGCAATGATCTTGTATCTCACAAAAAAAGAGTCAACAGAGAGATATCCATATCATATTTTATTAATTTGATTTTTCCTGTTAGCACTCGTTCTAAATCAGCTTGTTGCTATAGCTAGATATTCTTATTTCATAAATATTATTTTTTATTTGGCCTTTTTCATAGGATCACGGGAGCTCTTTAAATATAAAA
>JAPLUV010000015.1 GCA_026397395.1 candidate division SR1 bacterium
CATTTTCTACTGACTGAAATTCTTTGACCATAAGTTTTACGGCTTCAGCTGTTTGACCTAAGCCCATAATGTCTGAAATCTCCTGCAATCTTTTGTATTGCTTGAGTTCATCCTTGTCGGGATGATTTTCTACATGTTGTGCAAAGCTCATTGGCTTGCCATAAGATTTTCCTGTGATCATAATTATTCCTCCTTAATTTTTTGCATGATCCACCTTCCTGTTTTGTTTACTACTTCTTTCTCTGAGAGATAATCTATGAGAAGCATCATCGCGATTCCCATTATCGAAGATAGCAATACTACAATAAACGCTATTAGTGCATTAACTAGCATCAACATAAATATTCCTATGACTATTCCAAAACTTGTAATAGCAAATGAGAGAAGTTTAAGTATGTATGATATACTTATCGTCCCACCTGCTCCTGGAGGATTTTTTTCTGATCGCCATAGAACTACTATGGTATGGATAGTGAGCGTAAAGAGTAATACTCCTACTATATCCCACCATCTACTGAGCATCCATGAAGGGAATAATTTTATAACCCAATCAAATTCGTCATACCAAAGTTTGTAAAGATACCATTTAGGAACGTTACCGTTTACTAAGTAAACAATTCCCCATGCTATCGCTGTAAGTACGCTTAGCAATACTGCCAAGCGCCAATAAATTTTATTTTTCATAATTTTTTTCTCCTTTTAATTTTTTACTTTTTTTACTTGATTTAATTTTTACTTGATTAATTTTTGATAAATTTCTGTTGGGCAAGTGATATATTTTTTGGTTTCTAAGTGCATAAACATAAGCTCTGTAGAAGCTAACGCCACTACCCGACCACCTGTAGACAATTCGTACAGGAAGGTGATTTTGCGTGGAGTGAGTTCAGAAAGAAAAACTTTTGTTTCGCAGGCGTTCCCAAAAGTAAGCGCCCGTTTGTATTCTATGCTATACCGGATCACCGGGAGTCCTATCTGATACTGGTATTCTAGTATATGATAGGGTACTCCAAGCGATGCCAATGCAGCAACACGTGCATCTTCACAATATAAGGCATAATGCCCATAATAGACGTAGCCCATTTGATCTGTCTCCGCATAGCGGATATGGGATAGTACCGTACAAATAAAGTCTTTCATACAATAATTTTTCGTGGGTTACGATGAGGCCATAAGGTTGCTCCGCCGACCTGTAATTCAGCGCCAAAAGCGCCCAAAATAATAGGATGATTCACATTAAATAACCCCCTCGATAGTGCATCATACAAACCAAAGAACACCGCAGGGCCAGATGTATTGCCGATGGTTTTGATCCCATCAATATATATCTGTTGCTCTGGTATGTCATAATTTTTCATAATCGCATGAAGCATGCGTAGATTGGGTTGATGTGGGATCAGATAGTTGTGCATACTTTTGAAATCCGCGACGCTCGTCCCCGCACAGGCGAGAATATGATCTAGCACCGTGATTCCAAATTTGTAGATAGCTGGGCCATCCATTTCCAATAAGGGCAATTCATCTCTGTATACGTAAGGATTTTTCAATCTGATAGATTCCAGAGATAGTTCGTCCGTTAATAAACTTTTGGTATGAATGGTATGAATATGGTATCCATCATAGAGCGTTTCCTCATTAGTCAGCAAAAGCACGGTACAGCCTTCACTAAATAATACAGACGTTGCTAGATTTTCTTTGTCCAAAATTCTACTACTATGATCTGCCACTACTACAAGATAATAACTTATCTTATGGTCCACCAAAAGCTGATTGTGTGCGTTGCGTAATGCTTGCAATCCGCCACAACAACCAAGACCAATATGATCTGCGATCACATTTTTTAGTCCAAGTCTTTTGGCTACTTGTAGGGTATAGGTAGGAATCAATGTTTTCATTGTTGGATTGGAAGATCCAAAGATGCCATCGATTTGATCGATACGAATATTATTGTGATAGAGTAGACGCTTGGCGCATGCTACGGTTATACCAATCATATCTTCATTATCTGCCAAAAAGTGCAGTTTTGTAATGCCAGATTTTTTCTGAATCTCTGCTGGCGTCTTCCCAAATTGTGTTGCAATGTCTGCTACCGTTACCACTTTGGAACCGAGCCGACCTGTAAGTCCGATAATCAATGCTTTGTTCATTTTTTGTTTTTTTAATTAATTATTCTTTTTTCTAAATGTTGCACAGAGGCAAACATTATTATTTTCCAACACTGCCGGATCCAAAATAGGACAGGCCTGAAAACGTAGTCCGTGTTCGGCACACAATTGTGTGATCCGTTCGTAGAACTGCATTCTGTGTGTTTTTGGTGTGGTTAGTCCTCCACCGATGTGAATCTTTTGGTATTCAGTCATCAGGTGAAAACTTTGTTTGAGGATAGGATGTGCTATCATCCTTTTTACGATGCCTACATCCGTATAATCCAAAACTGCATATGCTGCTTTGAGATATTTCGCTCCCGCATTCGCGCAAGCAATAATGGTTGATGTAAGAGATGTATCCGTATCATCAATTCCGGGGAACAATGGCATCATACATGGGACGACACGAACACCGGATGCTACTAACGAACTCATTATTTCCAAACGTTCTCGCGCTGTTGATGCACAAGGTTCAATAATATTGTTGAGTTCATTATCCAATCTACTGATGGAAATCTGAACATATACCTGAGGCGCATATTTTGCCAGAAGGTCCATAGTACAAGTAGGAATGTAGCTTTTGGTAATAATCAAAAACTGCACGCCTTGAGGAAGAAATCTTTCCAATAGTTCATGCGATCCATCACGTGCAAGTTTTGCAAATGGATCTGAATTTGGACTTAGATAGATTCCTTTTTCTTTGAGATCTCCAGGAATGTTTGTGTGTGCTGCATGTGCTGTCTTTTTGAGCCCACAATAGCAGCAATTCACGCTACATCCCGATGTTACATCTATCTCATAAGCGCCGATACAAGGATAATGAGATGGAACGAAACTTAGATTAGCATTGTTCATAATTTTTTCTCCTTAATTTTTTAATTATTTTTTAATATCTGATAATAAGAAATCAGTAACCATACCACTACGATATATAGATGCGTAAGGATCATTTCCATGTCGTAACACATATGTTAACGTGGCTGTAGAATTACCATTATAAGGGACTGAAATATTATCTAACTCCAGCGATTCCCCTGCAGATAGTATAAGTGTAGATAAAGATGTATGGCTCCATGAACTAGGTGTAAAAGATATTGGTTCTCCCTCATTGAATTGTCGATCAAAGAACGCGATTTTTACTTCCTCCTTACCTACATTCTTTATTCCGGTTATATAGGTTGCTCCTGCAACACCAACGCCATTTAGAAAACTAGGGAGTAATGTACATGTACTGTGTCCTACATCGTATCTTGTAGTAAATATGATATTACACTTTTGGACACTACGGATGATGACTTCTGTCTTGCCTGGTTCAGTAAAGAAGAATGCTGCTACTAGCATATAAGGAATGGCAGATATGCATAATAACATAAGCAGACTATACCATCCTATGACTATCCAATGCCATATATTACTTAAAATCTTTTTCATAATCTTTTTCTCCTTATTTTTTTAATTGTTTAATTTTTTTTTATCCTTCCCAGATTTCTACATATTCCTTAGAAACGATTTTTGCTTGGTCGAAACCAGAGAATTCGTGACTAAGAACCTCCCCTTCCAAAAGGATACAGACCATATTCTTTCCATTCAGGTATATTTTTTTGATGAAAAGAGATGATGAATCCATACTAGGTGGGACGATAGGCAATAGACCATTACTGAATTCCAAGTTCCAATCGTAGTCAAAAAACGATCTAAACCACGAATTGTCTTCGCGATTTTGTCCCTCAAGAAAGCACTCTAGGGTATAATTACCTATTCTTACTTTAGTCTCAGGATAGCTGTATGCAAAAGCGAATCTCTTCTCTAGGTCTAGCAAAAATATCTGACTGAGCATCTGCACGTAGAGTTCTTCCAGCTTTACTCCAAAAGTTTGTACTGCTCTTTTTTTTAGGTCAGTGTCAAATTTTTTGAACCAGGCGGTTTTTTTGAACCAGGAACTGTTGAATTCCTCAACTCCGCAAGCACCGAGAAATTCTACGATAAACACTACTATAGCAGCTACTATTTTTTCTCCTATAGTTAATTTTACTTCTGGCCAAATAACGTATATGCATAGACCAAGAAGCCCGATTATGGCTACAATACTGTACAAAGCTAAATAGATATTTTTTCTTCTTCTCCATTTTTTCTTTGCAGTGTTGTAGAGGACCTTGACCTTTGCTACTTCAATATCTAATGATCCCATAGTATTATTTTCTGTTCCTTTGATAACTTCGTCTTTATTGATTTGTATGCTCGAAGTCAGAAGCATATTTTTTATAACTTTTTTCATAGTGATTTAATTTTTTTACTTGATTGATTTTTACTTGATTACTTTTTTAATAATTACTTGTATAATATGATGCAAATGAGGCATAGGCACTTTGTCTTCACGCAGAAATATTTTTTCTTCTACGATTTCAAAGTCCTTGAGCAATTCATAGACATCGGATTTTTTCTGATGATAATCGATCTCATAATTTTGATCGACAATCAAAAGATTAAAGTGGATAAACGCAAAGCCACCTGATTTGAGGGTGCGATGAATTTCTGATAGCACTTTTGGTGCATCTACATAAGCCATAACGTTGATACAATAATATGCCCATTCCATTTCATCCTGTGATGGTAATTGGTGGATATCACAGGGATAAAAAGCTCCTGGCCATTTAGACGATAGTCTAGTGACTTCCAGAATTTCTTCGTTACTGTCATACCCTATTGCATGAATGCCAGATTCGTTGAAATAATTTACATCACGACCATTTCCACAACCTAAATCTACGATGAGCAGATTATGGGTAAAGAAGTCTGGGGTGAATTTAATGGAAGGTCTTATGAATTCCTGTTTCTTTAAGAAAGTTAGAAATTCTTCTGCGTAGATTGTTGGATGATTTTCCCAATGGGAACCATCGAAATACTTATTAAATAATGTTTGATTGTTCATAAAAATTTTCTCCTTTTTTTAGGTTTTGTTTAATTAATTGTTAATTATCTCTTCGTGATTTTTTTCTATCTATCAAACTTTCCCAAATTTTCTTTCCTTTTTTGTTCAAGGACTTGTTGGGAATCTCATATATCATAAGGGATGATAGGTAGTGTTGTGTTGCCTGGAAGTTTGCACATCTCCAAGTAATAATAATTAACTAGATCTCTAAATGCTTTATCTGGGTGCGTAAGCTTGCTCGCCAAGGCAGTGAAGTCTAGCGATTGGAAAAGCTGTGGCTGTTGTATCAATGTAGCTACTTCTTGTTGAAACTTTGGATGATTTCGTCCATCGTTACCTGGAACAAATGGTTTTGCAATATGTGGTCTCGGCACTGCGCCATATTTCTCCACCATCGCTTGGACAAAGTCATAGGAATGTTTCAAACTCTCTGGAGTATCGACACCTACGTGACCAAAGACCATGAGTAATTCTGGAGTGATGTTGTATTTTCCCTTCGAAACGCGAATAGCATCCAGCACATCTTTTTCGTTATTTTGTGGTTTTTTGATTCACTTCCATATTTCAGGTCACATACCATCGACTCCGTATCCTGCCGCAGTAAATCCTGCTTGGACTAATTTTTCTAGTATTTGAGGATGCTGTCTATCTAGATATACAAATGATTTGGTCCCTGCAAGTCCACGCAGATTAAATGTAAATCATGGATGCTCTTTTTGTATCTGCAACATCATATCTGCAAATCATTCCAATTGTTTGGGTGATTGAAAAACATCGAGGTTGGACATATAGATACTAACCTTATGTTCCCCAAGTCTTTGTAACCTCTCAGCGATATAAGAGAGATCGATATACATGACCTGTGCTTCTCTATATTGCTCTTTCTGATGTTTCACTGCCGCACAGAAATCACAATCAAATTTACATCATTGAGAAACATAGAGTGAAATTTCTTTCGTAAAATACGTCAAAAAATCTGTATCAGAAAGTTTCTCGTACATAGGAATCAATGAGACATCGTATCCAGTAGAAAGTTTTTGTATGTTGCATACTTGTTCCAAAGTACCTTCTTGCATACCGTTTACTACGTCTTCTCCAAATAAATTTTTAAACTGAACAGTATCGAGTCCCAGTGTTTTTCACATCTTGGATTGTTTTTGCGTGAGGACTTGTCATCACAAAACAAATTTTAAGTCATTTCAAAATTTACTCTTCAATCTTTGCATCATATCTTTTACCACAGGAATATAGGGAGCTCAGAGCAAGCTGATGCCTACGGTATCTGAGCTTAATGATTCTACTTCTCCAAAGTTTTCATCATGGAGAGAAATATCTACTCCTGCATTATCGAGGATAGTTCATATCGTCCACAACGATGTGTTGGTATATATTTGCCCTTTTCACTCTTCATGTGCATATGAGTGTCTTGGTTGTATAAGGTCCATAGTAATATACATAAACTGCTAAAAATATTTTCTATTATTTTTTACTTTCTTGACATTTTCTCTTTTAATGATGTCTACATAAATATCAATACTTACCTAGCAAAACCTGTTGTCGGAAAATTACAACAGCTATCACCGACTGTCTTAAAAAAGTATTTTACTGCGTCTCAATTAAAAAAGAGCCTTTCGGCCCTCTTTTGTTATTTTGCTTTTCCATAAGCATTACCATGAGTATAATTTATTCGGCCAACTGGATCTTCATTACTTCAGCCACTACTGCTCGTATAAATTTTCTGTACTTTGCTTGCTTTCAATTGTTCTCGTTGAGAAAATAAACTTTTTACATGAGTAATTTCTCTTTCTATATCAGAGAGAAATCAAGATGTGATATTTACATTTCTAGACCTCACTATCATATTCAAAATATTTAGTACCTGTTCAGCTTTAGACAGTCATAATTTTGTTGGTCGATTATTTCTGAGAGATTGAAATATGAGATCTAGTGTTTCTAGCGGAGTATTTTTTCATTTCAAAATTATGATAAACATTTCAGGTAGAAATCACCAAAAATTTTTGTCGTTCATATCACATAGAGTCAGTATGTGATTAAAAAAATCAGCTGAATAATGTATATCTTTGGTATCTACTATCCTGGCTAGAGCTAGAGCTTGTGCTTTGCGATTAGTCTGATTTAATGCTATTTGCTGAATGATCGCTGGTGGTGTCCTATGATCCTGTACCAATACCATTACCATGGCGGGATTATCCAAATAAGGCTGCAAAACAGCCGCTATCTCCTCTTGGCTAGAAGTATTTTGTATATGATTTTGTTGATTACCAGTCTTTTCAAGACTATTATTTTGTTCGTGTATTTCTATCATTGGAATAATTTTAAAATTTAAAATAGCTATTGTTGCAATCGTTTATCGCTCAAATATTTTTGTGCCGATGGACACGCTTAAAAAGACACATAAAGTAATATATTATAGATGAGTTCATTTTTGTACTAATGAAAATAAAAAATCCCCTACGGCAATTTTATTACAGTAGGAGATTTCATGAATTGTTTGATATCCAGAAAAGCTTCTACCGCAGTAGTTTCTTGCTTTTCTTAGTTGTTGCCATGGGCATGGATATCATAATGGTTTTGTAATAGGGATAAAAATAAAAAACTTATTCTTTAATCAGCTGGACGAACCCGACGCCAGTTTCTTCGTCGTAACCGATCTTAACCTGGGTTCATTCAGCATCAAAGTATATTTTTTTGTTGTTGAGTGTTGGCTTGTCTGCCTCGGAGATAATTGTCACTTCACTATTTTCATCTCTCTGTGGCTGTGTTTGGATCATCTGAAATACAACTACGAGATAAAAATTAATGGATTTTGACAATCGGCTTGGAGAACGAATCTGTATCCAATGCATCAAAAGTAACTATGATACGATCACCTACTTTTCGTGGTTTAGCTGGATTTATGGTAAGCCTTCCAGATAAGTTTTTGGTTAATGAAACGAACGCAAATTTTCCTTGGATATTATTTACGATGGCCTCATATTTCTCTCATGAAATATATTCGTCGATCAAATTATCCTCATGAGCAGCACGAAACTCGGCTACTTTATGACATCATTCGTATCTTTGGTGATTAACGATAATGATATTATCTTCCACACGTTTTTTGATAGCGAAGATTTCTATTTTTTTTCACAGAGCAAGAGATACTTCATGGCCCACACTTTTCTTGTACAATTTCAATGGAATATCACAATTGTAGGCTTTGAGTAATCGATACAAATCTTTTTCTGCAACTATAGTTGCGCTTTTTACTTTGTGCATAGGAAAGTCTTCCATGCCAATAGGGGCTATTTTTTCTCCCTTATCAACTATCAAAATTCTTTCCCTCTTTTTCTTTTCAACTTTTCCTGTCGGATGTTCTTCTTTTGATTTTTGGTCTGAAGCATCTGATAGTATTGTATGTTCTCAAACATTTTTTCTGACTTTTCTGTCTTCTTTCTTTGCATGTGGTTTCATGGATTGATCTTCTCGATTGGTCTCGAATTGAAGGATTTCTATTTGTAACTGTTTGTATTGTGGTAAGTGCGTTTGATTGCTTGTATGTAAATCGAATCTTTCTCGCAAGAGTTTGTGATATTCAGCACTCATGCATCTCACACGTCATCCAAGCATAGTAGAAATAGTCGTTGCAAAAAGTGGTATGGATTCCACTCCTGTATATTCTTTGAGCTTTGTTTTTTTCTCTTTTGCAGATTTGTTTTTTATCTCATCTACAAATGCTGCTCCAAATGCTTTTCTTATCAGTTCTAAAACTCGAGCATCGTGGGCTTCTGATCATACAGTCCTCTCTTTATCAAATCATTCACATTGCCTAATTGCATGCAATTGAGCCCTAGTAAATTCATTAGAAAAAAATGAATTTTCTGGAATCTGTAGTTTAGCCCTCTCTCATTGAAAGATAGCACCACGCATACTTTGGAGTGTTTTTCTTCCTCATAAACCAAGTAAGGCTGCATTCCCATAAATCGTATCTTTGAGAAGTAAGGTATTTTGTGGATCTGCATTATATTGCTGAGCAAATTTTTCATAAGAGGCTACATTTAATGTCTCCGCACTGAAATTTGCCTTCATGATGCCGATAAATTGAGTTCTATCGGTCACTGCAGTTTTGTTCTCAACGTCAGCTTCTTCTTTTTCTTCTCCTATAGTGGGTCGGTTTTCTGGATTATCGGTAAAGACTCATTCTATTCTCTTATCCCAAGTATCACTAAACATAATCTTCCTTCCCTGATATTTCTTGAGTTCTTCCTTGCTGATATACTTCAACCCTGGAACCATTCCTTTGATAACGAAAGTTGCATCTCTAAACATAGTACCTACAATTACATCTGACATCAAGATGGTAATATCTCTATCATAGAAGTAAAATTGATATCGCTGCGTATTATCTTCGATAATATTGCTGGCACGAAAAGGGATTTCATTGTCCAAAACATATTTCATCAAGCAGCCAATCTTCTTGAATGTAGGAGCTTTACAAACATCTACATGAACATCAGGACCTATAGTATAATGTTTCTTAGCTCATGAAGGTTTCTTATCTTTAGGGTCTTCTTTGGCAAAAAATGAGTAGTCTACTTTTTGTACCTTTAGACCTAATTTATCAAAAAGTTCTTCTGGCGTAGCATATCATTCGAAGATATTTTTGGACTTAGCATATACTTCTTCAAGCGTAGTATATAGTCTACCTATCAATTTTTCTCATCGAGTTTCTAGATTATTCTTCGCGTGCTCGTAATTTGTAGCATTAGCCGCATCATCGAGGATTTGTTTGGGTGTAAAGTCTACAGGGATTGCTCCTAGGATTTTGTGTCCTTTCTTTAATTTACTTCCTGAATGCATAGCTCATTCATTGTCAAAATGAACGCCTTTCTTTTCTAGTCTCGTAAAAAAAGCTGCGGGATCTTTTCTAACAAACTCCTCCATTGCACGTCTTGGTCATAGCTTATTGTATTCTTTGATCTCTTTGTTGCGTTCTGGACGTCTTTCTAATCTCGCTTCATATCTTTCTTGTGATTCCAGAAGAATAAGCTGAATATCATCTTGGATACTTGTAATTCGTTTTTTGAGTCCTTCATATTTTTCAGGAGCAAAATTTTCCATCTCACTATAAAATGAGTTCAGGGTATCCTGAATATCTACGAAAGAAATTTTAGTTTTGTCTGTCATCTGTGATCATATAAAGAATAAAATTTATTTACTTGACATTTGCATTTTTATATAATAGTAGTCAAATGTCAATGCATACCTAGCAAAACCTGTTGTCGGAAACTTACAACAGTACTATTTGATATCACGTAATTGAGTCTCCAATTCAGCTAGTACTCTCTTTTTGTCTTTTAATGCTAGCTTGTCATTTTGTAGCTCTTGTTGCTTTCTGGTTATATCTTCCATTAATTTCTTCTTTTGTTTTATCTTCTGGATTTGTTCCTCTAATTTTTTTATCTCTTCATCTTCCTCTGATTTCATAGGTTCTTGAGAAATTTTTTCTGATGAGCTATATTTTTCTCTATTTCATCATGGATTAAATGGCATACACGATGGAGAGTACAATTTTAGAAATAATTCTTTTAGATTGTCCTTTATAGAGATAACAATCTCTCTTATCGTCTTAGGGTCGAGCTCCTTCATATTTTCTATACTTGGGATGGTTAGTGCTATCATTTGTCTATTGGTTTAAAATTAAAAAAAGCCTCCTTTGATATTATCTAGGAAGGTTTGTCTGCGTGTGAATTGTGCTATGATATGCTAGTAGCGCCAATACGAGAAATCCTTCCTACCTTTGGAGTAGCAAGAATATTGCTTAGATGTTGATTTGATGCTTATATGCATGGAATGCGTAGAGAGGTAAACATGATTTTTTTATATATTTCTCATACTATATCAAGAGAGAAAAGAAAAACATGTTGTCGGAAAGGGACAACGGGGACACACCATCAAACCTGATAGTAGTTCAGAAATTTATTTTTTGAATGTTCCTGGATTAAATCACTTGGATTTAGTATCTATTTTTCTTGAAGGAAAATTATTTGTAGCACGTCAACTATTTGATGTATTTTGAAGATTATTGATTAGTGCATCAGCTGATGTTTTATATTTAGTATATTTGGCATGGAAGCGATCTACATAGTCATCAAGTATTTTACTTGTATATTCTCCTGTCGATGAGGGAACCAAACCATGATTTTTGTACATATCATAGAGGATAGCTGTCTGTATTTTTTGATATTCCATATCTGCATAATATTGTCTCCCCATATAGCTTCTTTTGTCTCCATATTTTTTATCATATCTTTCTCGCACACTTTTGAAGATAGGATTATTATTGAGAAATGTAGCTATCAAGAGATCCTTATTGACCAGAAGATTACTGGATCATCGTTTACTTGTTTCTTGATGGGTATTTTCAAAAACGATTTCATCTGCCGTACCATTTCTAATTTTTTCAATCATCTGTTGCTGCGTGTCATCGAAGAAAAATCTTTTGATAGTGATTTTCCCATCTGCATCTGGCTCGGATACAGAGAGTTCTATAAAATCTATCCCGCTACCCATCTGACGGTCGTACATAAATTTATCAATATGAATAGAGTCTATCTTTCCTGTACGTTTCATCATATATCATGAGGTCAAATCAACATTTTCTAGTCATGATATTTTTTCTGTATTTCTCAATCGTCCTGGAGCTTGAATCACGTAGCATACGCCTTCCTTCTCGTTATATCATTCTTTTACTGGGCCATTGTATTGGAGTGTGGTTATAAATTTCTCTTCATGTCATTGGAGAAATGGCTGTACATTAAGATCCTTACTTCCCTGCTCAAACATATTTTTGTAAAATGCTTCATTTACAAAATGCGTGAGGAAGTTGTATATTGCCACTTCATCATTTTGGTTTTTGTAGAGCGTGTCTAACCATGCTTGTGCATCATCGTGAAGAAGATACTTTGAAATATCTGGCAAAATATCATCGGATTTCAAAGAGCCAATATCATACCAACTCATGAGATGATTACAAACATTTTGTTTGATAGCATTTATTTTTTTTATTCTCTCAAAATTTACGACAGATTGATTTTTATCTAATTTTTCTTCATGCGCAATAATTTTTTCATTGATATCTTTATTTTTTTGATATGCATGATTAGCAATTCATCCTGTTACCACTGCAGTTCAAATCAATCCTGCTAAAGCTCGATTTCTTTGCTTCTTGTATTTATCATTGATACCTAGTTTACTTTCTAGCATTGCAATACCAACTCATCTATCGCTCTGTTGAGTAGTAACCTTATATCATGACTCTTTGGCAAGAGTCTTAAATTCAGTTTCTGTAAATCTCGCTGATTGTACTGCATATATACAATTGCCTTTTTTTGCCCTAAACCAAGTTCCTGCCTTACTCTCCATATCAATATCTTCCTTGAATCTTGCTCCTAATTTTATCCTTGCTGGATTACCATATTTGGCTTCTTCATATTCTACGACATATTCTAATAATTTTCCCTGCTTGCCGTATTTTGGTATTCCTAATGCATACAATCCAGATAAGATAAAATCTTCTAGTGCAGTATTTGCTGATGCATTAAAAAATGGATTGGTTTTGTCTGGATCACCGTACATTGCTTTAATTCTTTGTATCTCTGCTTTATAGGCCGCTGGCGTAAGTTTATTTTCTTCTGGAGCCGTGAAATAGGTCATTGCTACATGACTACTCTTGAGTGGATTTTTTGATTTCATATTAGCCAAAATTCATTTAATTTCTTCAAATGAGAAATTACCTATACTCCCACCAAATATCAGATACAAAGGATCTTCTGAATTATATGCGCTTCCAGCACTATTCAAAAAGTTTCCTTCAATACCTTCTGTGATATCAGCTTTAGCCGCCTTGTTTATTTTTTCTTTGACATCTATATATCCTTCCGAATTCACATCTATCAATTTAACAATCTTCTTTTGGAGGAATTCTTTGATACTTTTATCTTTACAATGAAAATTTAGATACATCAATAATTTATCGACACCTCCTGGCCCCAATTCCACTAGTGTTTTACACTGTGCAAGAATATTGTCTATTTTTACATCTCATGGAGATAACATAAATTTATAGAGTACTTTTTCTATTGGTTCTATGTCTTTGTACAATTCACTTTGCGCTACCTTGAGATATTTTTCTATACCATTAGTTTCACTCGTCTTCCATGCATAGAGACAGGATCCATCTCCTACTCCAGAAGAGAATATTCCTCCATAAAAAATCTTTCTCAACTGTTCATCTACATACTGATGATCAAGGCCAAATTCATTCTTATCATTTTGTTCAAGATACTTGTCATAATATTCTGCATACATTTCCCATATTTTTTCTCTTGGTATCGCATCCAAAAGGTCTGGATCATTTTGCTTGAGATAGCTAATAAAACTATCATATTTACTCGAATAATCATTACTCTCCAAAAATGATGATATAGCTTCTTTCATCTGTTTTTCTGATCTTCGGAGTGCAGTAATTGCTTGCTCTGTCTTTTCTTGAGTTTTAAAAATCTCATAAGAAGGCTTTTTTGGAACTTTCTTTGGTTTTATTCTTTCGATAAAATCTGAGATTGTTTTTCCCATCTCCTACTTACTTTTCCAGATAAAAGTAAAAATACTTTTGAGGCTATCGTGCATGCTTTTGCTATGGATGATAATCCCTGACATTTCTTTGTCGTTGAACATTGCTATCATAACTCTATTTTCTCCGTAAATATTTATTTCTCCGTTCAAAGAAAATATATCTGACTTAATCATATGGGTCTCCTTCAGTGCTTTTTTGTCCATAGACTTATAATTTTTGTTTGCCTCATGATTACTGACAATGACTTTTGCTGGTATTTTTAGCTTGATTCTCTGTGGTACAAAACTTCCAAAAAGACGCTTGCTCAATGCGGGCTGCATATCTTCCAATCAGAGAAATGAATGAATGGGCTCTTTATTTGACGTCAAAAGATCATTATACATCTTCACAATTCCTTCTACTCATTCGAAGAACTGTACTTTGATTTTATTTCCAAATTTCTCTGCCATTGCCAACAGCTCTGGTACTTTTTCTTTGAAGCTTTCATATTTTTGCTCCAATTGTTTGAGAAGAATATCTGGGCTAATAACACTATAAAATTTTACACCATCTTTGGTGGTTTCATTGACGATGCCATCTCTCTTGAGATCTTCAAGCAAGGTATATGTCGTCACTCTATTGAGTTCAGCGCGTCTTGCGATCGTACTCGCGATAGAAGTCCCGAGTTCCAAAACCGTGAGATAGACTTTTGCTTCTTTCTCGGAAAGTCCGTAGTTTTGTAATGTAATAAGTAGTGTTGCGTCCATGATACATGGTAAAACGATAAAGCGTTTAAATGAGCGTTTAGGCGTCTTTACAATTATATTCAGAATTGAAATTTACGCAAATTTTGACTATATAAAAAAAGAAGCCCAGAAGCCCCTTTTTCTCATTTTTTTGACTCATTTATTTCTTACGCCAGCTTTTTCGTAATAATAGACAAGCAAGCAGGAAAAAGGCAATGAAGAACCGCTGACTTATGGTAAATCGACCTCTATATTCGAGTTGTGAATCTGCCCTGAAATATTCTAGGATAAATCTTACAAAACTATATCGTCACAAAAAAATTGCTGACCACAGTCACGGACGCCATACTCTTTGACGTATCTGGTAGCGGAACACGACTAAACCTATAACGAAGGTCACGATTCATTCGAAGAATAACGCCAGCCAGTTGGTATTTACTCTCAAGAACGAGTCAACAGCCGGATAGACATGAAACATGTTTATACTTTGTAGCATGGAAAACAGTGGATATCCCAAGCGAGGTAGGTAATCACTCACAAGTATGCCATACAATTCTTGATTTAAATAATTTCCTAGTCTACCGAATGCGATGCCGATAGATAAGAGGACAAGTAGGATATCAAACAAGACGAGGAGATCTCTAACATGTCATCTTTTGGCTTTTCGAAATGCTAAGATGCCGATCACGACCCCAAAGAGGCCGCCGATAAAGGACATTCCTCCACTTCGGAAAGCAATAATTTCCTTGGGATGGGCCAGATAATAGGGTAAGTTATAGATAATCACGTGTCCCAATCTTCCACCAATTAAAACTCCGAGAAAGAGAACAATAAGAAATGTTTCCAATTCTTTCTCAAGAATATGTTGGATTCGAGGAAATTTAATCTCGAAATATTTTTTCTTCGCGATATAACGAAAACCAAGGTAGCCGAAGACAAAACCGAGCAGATACATAATCCCGTATCGGTAGATGTGAACTGGGCCTATTGAGAATGCAATCATTATTTAAAAAGTTAACGTGTTAAAAAGTTAACGGGCTAACGAGTTGTTCTATATTGTCATTTCGAGGTGTGTTTATTTGCCGAGAAATCCCTACCTACCGGCAGGCAGGTCCTTGTAAACTATTCGTATTTAGGGGATTCCTCACTATCGTTTCGGAATGACAATTACTTTATACTTACTACTCCCCAAAAAGCAATTTCAAAAGCGATTGAAAAATTAAAGAAAAAAAGTAATAATTTTGCTACGTTAATAATTAATACCTTTGCCTATGAATAAAGTTTATGCTAGATCTGCTGATCCACTTCCCTTTCCCTTACGGATAGTACTGGATCTGTTGTTCTTTGTGTTTCTTGGTGTCCTGTATGTGGGAACTTTCTTGAAACGCATATGGAAAACTATTGTTTAACCCAAAACCCCCGCAAGGGGGTTTACCTATTATAACAAAAAAATCCACCGAAGTGGACAATCAAATCCCTCCTCACCTCCCTTTCTCAAGGGAGGAACTTGGCTCGCTCATCTCCCCTCCTTGAGAAAGGAGGGGCCGGGGGTGGATTTGTAAACAAAAAAATACCTAAATTATGAAATTTTTTGTTCTTCTATAAGAAAGTTCTGATCATTTTGTTCTTCTATTTCTTTGTCATATTTTTCCTCTGGCGTTAGTTCGGGTTCGGTAACTTCTTCTACTGGTTTTTCTATAGCTTTCTTTTCTACTATCTTTTTTTCTAGTGGTTGTTTTTGTGTTCCTTTGTATAATGCAATAAGTCCCTGTTGCACTCTAGATTTCATAATGTCAGTAGGAATACCTGCATTGGGATTGAAACAAAATGAAATTTTGAGTTTACATGTTTTGTCATTGAAACTATCGATTAAGATTTGTGTATATTCTTTGTCGATGACGAAGTCATAACTATTTACTTTTTCTGTCGTAGCTAATAAGATTTTATCTACATCTTCTGTAAGATTTACTGTAGCATCAATATCTAGCTTCAAAACTGCTTCTAAGCTATATGTCTTGATAGATGAAGTGACAAATTTCGCATTTGGGATCACAATTCTTCTGAAATCAAATGATCTAATAATCGTATCTTTCATATTAATTTCTTCTATTCTTCCCATCGTATCTGTGCCGTCTATTTTGACAGAAACAATACTCCCAGGTTGATATTCTTTGGTGGTAAAAATCATAATACCAGAAATCAAATTAGATAATGTTTCTCTAAAGGCAAATCCTACACCGATAGAAATACCTCCCATGATGAGTCAGACATTTATTCCTACGATACTGAAACTTACGAAGAGTGATAACATCGCTAAGGCATAGAAAATAATATCTCCAATCAACGCAGAGACATTTTCTACCTGCTTATTTCCTTTCATAACGAAGTTTCTAGTAATCTTATTTTTGATGGTCGTAGCGATGATTTTGGATATCGCCAATAGGATAAACGTAACAACTATCGCGACGACAATTGCTATGATTTTGGAGATGAAAGGATTGTTGTAAAGTGCCATAATCGTATCTCGCAATCCTCCAGCTGCTTTGGTAGCGGTATTCATCCTGCATGAGTAATAGGTAAAATACAGTATAAGTATACTCCTAAGTGATAAATTTTGCAAATTTAAATCACCCCCAACCCCTCTTTAGCAACGAGGGGCGTGAAATATTGAAAGCCTCCTTTGCTAAAGGAGGTGTCGAACGAATGTGAGACGGAGGATTTGTTATAAATTTATTGATATTGTTTCAAATATAACTACAAGAGACTATGTTTACCCATTACTGGAATCCCATGTTTATGATGATACTTCTTGCCCTCCTCTGTGTTGCTATTATCGGTGCAGTCATCTATATTTTTGTCTTGGATGATAAAAAATCGCTCACTGATTGGTTTCAAAAAGAGAAAAAAGCTGAATCTGAACACCATAGCACGAAGGACTCAAGAACTGCGTGCTGTCTATGATGAGATACATAAAAAAATTATCGGCATGGAGCATTTCATCAACGCCATTATTTTGAATATGCTCTGCGATGGACATATGCTGATAGAAGGTGTACCAGGCTTAGCGAAAACAAAAACGATACATACTTTCGCTGATATTATGGGCATGGAATTTAAGAGAATTCAATTTACGCCAGATATGCTCCCTGCCGACATCGTGGGCGTGGAGATTTATGATAATGAGAAAAAACATTTCGAAGCAAAAATAGGACCAATTATGGCAAATATTATCCTTGCCGATGAAATCAACAGAGCCACGCCCAAAGTACAGTCTGCTCTGCTAGAATCCATGCAAGAAAGACAGGTAACGATTGGTGGAAAAACATTTAAACTGCCCGAGCCATTCTTTGTGCTCGCTACACAAAATCCCTTAGAGCAAGAAGGTACCTATCATCTCCCCGAGGCTCAGATAGATAGATTTTTGTTTAAAATCATAGTTTCGTATCCGACCGTCCACGATGAAAAGAAGATCCTCGACGAAATGGAACACGACGAAAGTATTCAGGTAAAAAAAGTTTTGAGTCATGAAGAGTTTCTTCATATCAAAAAAGATATCAGCCAAGTAACGATATCCGATCAAGTGAAATCATATATTACGAGATTAGTGGATGCAACGAGAAATTGCGAGCAGCTGAGTTATGGCGCTTCACCTAGAGGATCTATTGGGTTGATGACAGCGAGTAAAGCGCTAGCATTTTGTGAAGGAAGAGACTATGTCACGCACGATGATGTCCAGAGAGTTTCTTTGCCGGTCTTGAGACATAGAGTTGTTATGACCTATGAAGCGAAGATGGAAGGATTGGAGGTGGATGAAATCCTCACTACACTCTTTGAAATGATCTCATTATCATAGATTTATCTCGTTGTATAGCCAAGATGGAGAAAAGAAACACAATCGTACCGGCCGTGATGCTGGTATTAAAAAAAAACAATCAAATTCTTTTGCTACAACGCAAGAATACTGGATACGGAGATGGAAAATATAATCTTATCTCTGGCCATGTAGAATTTGGAGAAAATTTTACTAATGCTATTATCAGAGAAGCTAAGGAAGAAGCCAACGTTACATTAAGTCATGATCAAGTAAAAGTAATCTACATACAGAATAAAATGGCTGATGATCATACTCATCAGAGAGTACATACCTATTTTTTGGCGACAGAATGGGAATGAGAAATAAAAAATATGGAAGCACATAACTGTGATGATCTCTCATGGTTTGCTATTGATCACTTACCAGAAAATATTTCTCCTTGCGTCAAAGCCGCAATAGAACATATTCAGCAGGGAAATTTTTATAGTGAATTTTGATTTTAGCTTAACATATCTTTCTGTTGTAGGGAACGGTTTTAAACCGTTCCTTACGGAGCATTACTTCTTTGTAGATTTCTGCATTTCCAATACTTTTCTCAAGATATCAGCAATTGCCGTTGCATCTTTTGCTGTAAATCTTTTGTATAATTTTTGGATTCATTGATCTTGTAAACTTTGGATAGCTGCGAGTTGCGCTGATGAAGATGATGTATTAGCCATTATTCCTTTGTATAAATCTTGTACGGGTTTCAGATATTGAGAAGGGACGAAGAGTTTAGCCCCGCTGAGATTTACATATCTAATACCAAAGAGATTCAATAAATTACTAGAATTTTTTTCTATTTTTTCACCGGCATTGATGACATCCATGATGCCGTTGTAAAATTTATTGGATGCTAAATCGATCACCGATCGATCAAGTTCTCCAAGTGTTCGATTTTGTAATCCGTTCGTTAAATCGACATTGAAATAATTTGCTCAGAGAATTTTTGGCTCAGATTTGAGGAAATCGCGGAGTTGTAGAAGTCGAGTATTTTTGAGATCGTAGGTATTTTTGTAGACCTCTAATGATTTCTGGAAACTGTAAGCTCATTCATAGTTGACTGCTGTCGTTCCGACTTCATCGACAAAAATTGGTTTATTAAATGTTTTCATTCTATCCAAGGTATTCCATCATTTCGCATTGACGATATCTCTTGGTGTGCCTCGTCGACGATTACTATTTCCTTTTCATCGATTGTAAAAGGTCACTCCCATCAGATCGACATATTTGTCACCAGGATAATAATCTTCAAATGTTGGGCATTTCAACTTCGCTTTGGCAGCTTGCGTACATTGGATAAAGGTCGCTGTCTGAGCTGGATTCCCATTTTTTGCTGGCAAATCTCGTGCGTTTAATGAAAAATCAAACAGAATATCTTGTTGGGTTAACCCGGCTTCTCTGGACAGATTTCGGACGTGGATTCGTGCTTTTTTGAAGGCCGTTGGTTTGCTACTTCGGGGATATCGTCATCCATTGAATTCATGCATGGTACGAAAAATTACTTTCACATCCCCGCTTTTGATGAGCGCAAAAAATTGTTTGTATTGTTTGTCAAAGAGCCCATCGGCTACTTGTTGCGCAGAGAAAGAATTTGGTGAAAGTGAAATATGATAAATTCTATCTAGCCCTAATGTCGTAGGTATTTTTTTTATTGTATCGATTACCGCATCGCCGTAAGGATCAAAAATAAATGAGACAATAGGTAAACGAATACTATATTCTTCTTCAATATTTTGGATATTTGAAATACTATTATCTCGAGACTTGAAGCCAAGCAAATATGCGTTGGTCTGTGCGCCTAAAAAAATAATAAAAGACAAAAACGCTGTCGTAAAAAATATTTTTTTCATAATTTTTGTTTAGAAATAAATTATTCTTGTGTGACTACATTTACTTTTTTTTCGTAGTAATCCAGTACTTTAGCTTGATATGCTTTGGGAATTTCATTGACGCTAGATCATTTATAGCTACCCGTAGCTCAGTTTTTATATAGTCTATAGAGATATTCGCCCATTTCATTATTTTTATTCTTGGATGCTGTTCGATGAAAGATATCTCCAAGCATTGTTGTCTCACTGACTTGCACAGAGAAATCATCTTTATCTATATATATGGTATCTACCAAGAGGCCCGCTTTGGGAATGATTTGAAATAATTTTTCTCCTAGCTGAATCAGGGTATACGGCAAATGATCTACCTTCATAACTTTTGGATAAATATTCATTGTTTTGGGAAGATCTTTTTTGGGTGTTGATTCATAGATCAATGGAATTCATTTATCTGGCATATCCGTTAATTTCTTCAACGGTTTCAGTGCTTTTGCGACAGCACGTACAAATAAGACAGAGTCTGTAACTTCAGCAGCCTCATTATTTTCTGTAGCTACGACAAAGGTGTCTTTGGATACTGTTGCATCCTGATCATATTGTCTATGATGAGCTGATACATCATTTGCTTCGATAGAATTTACTGCTATAGGGGTTGCAATAAGTAATCCAGCTAATGCTGCTTTCAATAATGTGTTTCCTCTAGATTCTCCTGTATTTTCTTTTTGTTTCAGCGAGTTACTTGCATTCATGGCAGCTGAAATACTATATAAATAATTCTTTATACCGCTTGTTTTAGAAAACCCAAACTTCTACACTTTGTTTGAAGTTTATGTGTCTAAAATCACCGGTATAGGTTCGACGTTTAAAAATTTTCAAAAAAGACTTCAAATTTTTATTGCGTCTCACCTATTTAACAAAGACATGATACACATTTACGAAGAAATAGCCAGCCATTATGAGACAGACGATAAACTTCACGAAGGTTCCAGCAAGAAAGCCGATGAAGGAGCCGACCGCAGAACGTAAGGCATGCTGATGATGACGACCAGCCAGTTTTTCTCCTGCGTAAGCCCCCAGAAAAGGTCCGATAATCAAACCAGCTACGCCAAAAGGTCATATCGTTATACCCAATATGGGCAAGATCATTGTTCAGATAATAAGTCCAATCGTACTTCCACGAACACCAGCTTTGGTTCCTCCAAATTTTTTGGTTCATCGGATAGGAACATAGTAATCCATTATGGTAATGCCGACAATCACAATGCCTCGTACGATGAAAAATCACCAGCCGAATGGCTGTCCACTGGTAAAATGAAGCAACAGCAATCCCGCAAAGCCGATGATTGGCCCTGGAAGAACTGGCAATAATGAACCGAGAATTGCTAGAAAGATACAAATAGATCCGAGGAGGATGAGAAGAATATCCATAGGAAGAAATTTTAAATTTTAAATTTTGAATTTTAAATTCATCATCATTGTTATGGTTTGGGGAAAAGTTTGCAAGAAATTATTTGGAAGAAATCAAAAAGGCGCAGGATTACTGAGCCTCTTTTTTATACAAACAGTAGATTGCTACCGCTACCTAAAGGTAGAATCTGGTACGTAAATTTTATCCATCCAGACACTAGCAAATGCTTTTTCTTCCGCATCACAGCTCACATCACACACATCAAACAATAGTTGGATGAGATTGATATACTGCTGCTTCTTAAATTCTTTGACAAGCGGAAGTTCAATGTTTTCTTCTGCTATGAGATCTAGAAGTATTTCATCTATAGCATACTTACCTTTTAGCTTTTTCAAGAAAGCAAGGATTGTTTCTGTGATTTCGATTGAATACATAATGCGTTTTATTTAAATTTTTATTATAATATATATTTACTAAGATAAGTCAATCTATTCTCTTTTTCTGCAAACTAAAAAAATTGCAAGAACTTATTTTGGATAGTTCACGTCTTATTTATAACAGGAATGCAAGCTCATCACAGATTCTGTTACTTCCTGAATGCGTGATAATATCATCGATACCGCCACTATTAGCCATACGAATAATATCTGCTACTGTGTTTAATTTATAGGATGCAAGAAATGAAATTGTCTGATAGGACAATCTATCAAAATTATGTCTCATAGAGATCATGTTGGGCACATATATGGGAAGTCCTTGATCGATTGATTTCAATACTTTTGGAATATCAGATAGGGGGAACTTATCTCGTTCCAAGATTGGAGCTACTTTTTCCGATATGTCCTTAGTGACCTTACGCTCTTTTAGAAATTCTTTTGTTTTCTGATGAATGGATTCTCTGATAGTAGTCATTTTCTCCTTTGGCTCTTTCAACTCCTGATACATAGCAGAGATAATTTCTTGTCTGTACGCCTCATGAGCAGCAAGTATCGTTGGATACTTAGCAGAAGGCTTTGGTGCATAGGTATCTAAAGCATGTTGAAGATTTTCCTTGATAGTAGCAATCTGTTTTTGAAGTATAGCATAATTATGCACCATTACTTCTATTTCCTGTATGGCGACTTCTTCTGGAATATATCTTTTTTCTTGATCGTGCATTTAGATCTCCAATAGCAGTAAATATCTTATGTTTGATATATTACTTTTTTATATGAATAAGTCAATACTATATATCTTTTTTTATTTTTGTCAATTTTGCGGCTTGGTATACCAAAAAAGTATTCCATTATATGGAAGAAGATATGTTTTATTAATGAATATATGTTACACTCCTGGAACAGGAAAGGATAAACTAAACTCTCTGACCTTATTTCTCAGTTCGGCTAGAGTTTCTTCGTTATCTTTGTTTTTGAAAGCCTGATCCATGAACTGGACTATGTGTTTTACCTCAGCTTCTTTCACTCCTCTCGTCGTCATTGCTGGCAATCAGATGCGGAGTCCTGAGGGACGGAATGGTGGATTGGGATCATCTGGAATAGTAGATTTGGAGGTAGAGATTCCGATTTTGTCTAAGGTCTTTTCTGCAACGGATCCATCTAATTCCGTTCATGAAAAGTCGATGATAACCATATGATTTTCGGTGCCACCAGTAACTAGTTTATAGTTAAGAGTTAAGAGTTCTTTTGCTAATACTTGCGCATTCTTTAAGGATTGCTCTGCGTACGCTTTGAATGCTGGTGTTTGCGCTTCGTGCAAGGCTACGGCTATCGCTGCGATGGTATTCATATGTGGTCCGCCTTGCATTCATGGGAAGACTGCTCTATCGATTCTGGTAGGAATATTTTCTATCGTGTCTTCTGGTTTCTTGAGCGGATTGGAGACAATTCATTTACTTAAGATCAAAGCTCATCTTGGCCCGCGAAGTGATTTGTGTGTCGTCGTCATCATAATATGAAATCCATAATCCAATGGATTTTTTAATAATCCAGCTGCAATAAATCCGCCGATATGCGACACATCAGCAAATGCAATTGCGCCAACTTCGTTGGCGATAGCTACAAATTTTTCATAGTCTAATTCTCTGGGATATGCTGAAAATCAGGCAAGAATCATCTTGGGTTTGAACTCATGAGCCAATGTACGAACCTGATCGAAATCTATGGTGCCATCAGCTTTGGTTTTGTACCTTTGGAAGTTGAAAATCTTAGAAAAAAAGGTGACGGGCGCACCATGCGTGAGATGTCAGCCGTGTGTGAGATCCATTCAGAGAATACAGTCACCCGGATTTAATAAGGCAGAATAGATACATAGATTAGCTGCAGCTCCAGAAAGTGCCTGCACATTTGCATGATCAGCGTGGAAGATTTCCTTCGCTCTATCGATGGCAAGTTGCTCGATCACATCCGTATTGTCTTGACCACCATAATATCTTCTACCAGGAAATCCTTCGGAATATTTGTTTGCAAACACCGACGATTGTGCTTCAAGCACTGCTGGTGATTGATAGTTTTCACTTGCGATAAGTTCCATTCCTTCTGATTGCCTTTTTTGCTCAGCGAGGATAGATGCATAAATTTCTGGATCAATGGTTTCAATAAAAGACATCGGCGTTGTGGTTATGAAATAAATTGTTGTGATAGTATTTTTTTCTGCAAAAAGATAAAGGAATGTTAGAGAGTCATTTGTAATAATTCATCAATTATTATTTTCTCTGGAGAAAGTTTAGGAATTTTTGCCTGACCTCCGAGTTTGTTGTGTGTCTTTAACCAGGTATGGAATGTTCCTTCGGGTACGAAATGAATTATCGGAAGTTGAAGTAACATATCATGAGAACGTTTTGCTTCATAGTCGGCATTCACTTCTTTGAGATAGATATCTATGTCTTTGGTGATATGTTCTTGATAGACATGATCAGGGCAGACTCATTCCAAAATCCGTTCGTGACGAGTAGGCTCCTCCGCCGAATCCGGTCAGATGGTATAGTTTTTGAATTCGGTATGATATTTTTGATTTATTTTTTGTAGTGCAAAATTTACATGATCTTCCATGAGTTCTTCTCACTTGATATTGATGCATTGTTTGGTTCTGCCAACAATGTGAAATCTATAGTCTTTATCTACGAAACTAATTACATCACCAAGGAGATAACGAAATAGTCCTGCATTCGTGGTAATGACCAAAGCAAATTTCATGCCTGAGGAAATATCTTCTGGAGTAATCTCTCGCAATGGTTTCACTGGTGCCTCAGGTGCTGGTGTCCCATCGATAAAATTTTCTGAAGTGAAGGGAATAAATTCGTAAAAGATACCATGATTGACCAATAATTGGTAGGGCGCCTGCGCTTGATCATTAGCATAGTTTACAATATCTTGATATCACAAATATCCTTCTGAAGCATTATATGCACCGATATGATCGATGCCTCGTTCATTGAAATACTTAACATAGGGTTTAGCGCTGACTCATCACCAGATAACTAAATCTAGATTTTTGATAAAGGTTTGAAATTTTTTGGGATCTTTGGTTTGTAAGTAATGAAGCATTTCATCTACTCGGCTCGTCACTCCCATCATAATTGTTTTTTCTTTGGGGCGAAGTTTCTGGATAAAAAGATCTCTTTTTTTGTATCGATTGGGTTCTAACAACACTTCCATATCATATTTATATTTTTTCTGCAGCAGATTACTTCTATCCAAAACTAGTAATGCTGAAACATCAGAAACAATACTTCCATCTGCAAATTCTTCTTGGATAGTCCCAATCAGTGGCCAAGCATAACTAGAAAATATTTGTGTCGATGGATGTTTCATGACATAGGTAGCAAGCATATCAAGCCCTGCTTTACTTGTAGATTCTAAGGCTTCATCACTTACGGGAATATGCTTCTTTCTACTCGTTGTCCCTGCTGAGGCAGAAAATTTAGTAATCTTACCTGGTCGGATAATATCTTTTTCTGTTTTTGCTTTTTCTATCCATGGTTTGAATTCCTCATAGGAGACTATAGGGACAATAGATGCAAACTCCGGATACCCATGTTCTCAGGTTTGGAGTCCATAGAACTTTGCAAATTCTGTATGCCTTACTTCGTTCAAAATATCTTGCAATATATTTTTTTGGATGACGTGAGCTTGTTTAATATTTCTGAGAATATTTGGATAAACAAAGGTTTTGAGATAGGAACAAAACATAAAATTAAATGTCTTGGATTCTAAGAGCATAGAGACTAATCCTCTCGTATAATATGCCATAGCATCCTCTGCCCCTACGTTTTCTTCATAATTTATATTCTGGTATTTTTGGATAATTGCAGCAACTATTTTTTTTTGTTGCGAAGAAAAAGCTCCGCGTCTAAATATTCGCTTATATGCTTTTTTGAAAAATGATCTGATAGCTATCAATCGTCTATGCATCAATTATTTTGAGAAGATCATCTAAAACACTTCTATCGTTAGATAGCTTTGGGACTTTGAATTGTCATCCCATTTTGTTATTGGACTTCAGTCGCGTATAAAATATGCCTGGAGCTGCTACATGAATTTTTGGCTCAGCCAATGCCTTGGTGATATGTCTTTCATCGTAATATGCTGAGTTTACCTTGCCTAATTCTCCATCTAACACACTAAGAAAATGATGGATGTTTTCTGGTGGCCTTGTAAATTCTATAATTCGTTCATGACCAAATTTACCATCACTCACATTCATTACAGGACCGACGGTATATTCTGTAGCAACTGCATTCGTTACTTTACATGCTTCGAATAGTGCTTTGTCCGTATGTTCTACGGTTGTACGTTCTGAAGCGACATCAATATAATATTTTGTCCTTCCGGTAATTTTGATCTTTCGAGGATTGAGTGATGTGAATTCTATTACGTCACCGATGATATATCTTCGGAGCCCGCCATTTGTAGTGATCACTAATACATATTCTTTGCCTAACGTCACTTCATTTAATGTGTGCACTATAGGATTTGGCTTTCCATATTCTTCCATAGCAATAAATTCGTAGAAGATGCCATTATCGGTCAGGAGATACATGTTTGGATCTTCATTATCACTTTGTACTGCAAAAAATCATTCTGATGCTGAATAGGTCTGATAGTATTTTACTTTGCTTGATGGAAGTATTTTTTCATATTGAGATTTATATAAATCGATAGACATTCCTCATCGAAGAAACACTTCAAAATTTGGTCGTACTTCCAAAATATTTTGCTTACCGGTGTATTTGAGTATTCTATGAAAAAAATCTAAACATCGAGAAGGTTGTCCGGTGATACTGGTAATATTTTCTTTGGATGTCTGGATGACCGTCTTGTGAATCTTTTGTTCTCGATCAGCGAGATAGGTAATTTTATTTGTTGGTCTTCTGAGGAGATCAGTAATCTTGGGCTGATTTCTCTGGAAAATAGCCGTCATATAGCCTACATTATTTTTGTTGGTGTAGGGATTTTTTTCCATAATTCATCCGATGACGATAAATTTACCGCTGGATAATTTTGTCTTGGGATTGTTTTTGTAATATCGATTTAATAATTCTGTACTTGCTTTGATATGTGTCTCTTTCAAACTTTCTTTCGTGATAGGAATATATTTCTTGTTGTCTCAGGTTGTCCCCGACGACGTAGCAAACCGAGGAATTTTACCAGGGTAGGTTATATCTTTTTCTCCTCTTAGCATGTAATGAATCCATGGTTCAAAATCTTTGTAGGTAGCTAAGGGAATATTATTTTGGAAATCTTTGACACTGCTAATATCTTCAAATCCGTATTGTCTCCCAAAAACCGTATCTCTTGCCTGATCAATTAAATGGAACAGAATGGTTTGTTGGTGCTTGTAGGCTTGTTTGGTTGGCTTCCTAATTTTGAGATAGGTTTTGATTCACGTATGGCAAATCGCATCTACTACTACGTTATTGAACATCGTATCAACGACTGGATTATGAAACATATAGTCGATGACTATCATAGGCATATGAAATAAGTCTTTTGGTAAACTCATGTATAAAACAAAGAGGAATAAATCTGAAATATAACTATAAAAAAAAGTGCATCCTTTTCAAGCTGGGCTTTTGGCGAAACATAATGATATCTCCTACGCTACGAAATTTACCCTGATATATCAGCTTGTAGGATCTACGCTCATATGTGGCTGTAATTTTTGAATAGCTTCGTCTTTTTTCAATATCTGATCCAAAAATGTCTCTGGAGTTCATATCGTTACTTTTAATTGAATAATTCCGTATTCCAATTGTTCTTTAGTGGAAACGATCGTAATATCTTTGTACTTAGCGATACGATCCAAAAATTGTTTTTCTTTGGCTAATAATTTTTCTGTCAGCACGAATCTTTTGTCTCTATTAGTTTCTGATTCTGCTCGAACGTGGAGCTTTTCATTACGATCTCTAAATGCTGCTAATTCCCAATCATCTTTGTCATACTTTTCTTTGATCTGGAACATTTTTTCTCCATCTTGGACAATGATATCTTTTTCTGAAAAAGTTGTTTTCTGTTCTTGGCCTTTGAATCGAGTATCCATCTCGCCAATCTTTTGGATAATATCGTGATCGATGGATTGCATCATTGCCTTTGATCTTCATTCTTTGGTCTCATATGTTCTCCACTCAAATTTTGCTCTCGTATCCAAATGTGCTGGATCATCTTGATGCATATAGGCTTCTCGCTCCATAGGTGCATTATCTACTTTGTAATTTTGTGCATATAGTTTCCCATATTTTTTTCTTTGACCTGTTGGTTCCTTCATTGTACGTCTCTTTTCTATCCCCATCTTGATGAAGCCAATCCACTCGCCTATTCATTTCAATGAACAAAGATCTCTGTATTGTAAGACGTGATTTGCTTCGTGGATAGCTGTTGGTTTGGCATATTTTAATTTTCTCAGAGCAATAAATGGTCAGAAGCCGATAGCATTAAAAGGGATTCCTCCATTGAGTTTGGATCGAATATTCATAGCTCGTTCTAATTTTTTGACCTTGATGCCATATTTTTCTTCCAATATTTCTAAGAGAAGATGTTCTTCTTGCAAGGCATTGGCAATATTTTCTTGGTTTGCACTACTCTTTGTCTGCAGTGTAGCTGCAGCATTGTCTGCTTCTTGCATTCATAATATTTTCTCCGATTGCTTCATTCTTAACTGATAGGGAAAAGTAAACTATACTCATTATACTCCAATTTTCCTCTTTTTGCAAATAGATGTGAAGATCAAAAAATGAAGAATTTTGCTTCTTGCGGTTGCTTTTTTGTCTGATTTTGCTATGTTGGGCTGGTCTATTTTTATTATTTTTTGGAAGGAATGAAATATTCATCATCACTATTGCAAAAATTTATTACGGTCCAAGATAGTCCGGAAAATATTGCGAAAAATTTAATTTTGAAAACCTGCGAAATTGAGGAAATTGTCCAAAGAAAAATTCCGGAGACGATCGTGATCGGAAAGGTTATGTCCTGTGAAAAACATCCAGACGCCGACAAACTTTCTGTGTGTCAGGTTGATTGTGGAAAAAAGGGGAAGTTTCAAATCCTCTGTGGTGGAGCCAATGTCTGTGCAGATATTTTGGTCCCTGTTGCCTTGCCTTGAACGCATTTTGCGAAATTAGGTATAACGATTGAGCCAAGAAAAATGAGAGGCTTAGACTCTAATGGAATGATTTGTAGCAAGGAAGAAATTGGGATCAATGAAGATATGGAAAAGCATTCTATTCGATCACTGACGGAAGATTTGGATGATGTGAGTGAAAAAGATGTGGGAACGCCAATGGCGGAAAAATTTCCTTGGTTGGAATGATTTGTCATGGAAGTCGATAATAAATCACTAACGAATAGACCAGATCTCACCTGACATCGATGAGCTGCTACAGAATTGCATGCAATGTATGATGGCAAAGATATTGCCTTCTCGACCATTAAGAAACGATATGAGCAATTTCAAAATGGGAATATACAGCAAGTACTTGATGGTAGTACAAAAGCTAAAAAGCAGGTTATTAGCGAAGCTGATGGATTGAATTCATATCTTTTGCTAGAATTAAATAACGTAAATATACAGCCATCGTCATTTTATACCAGACTGCAGATGATCGATATGGGCGCTTTGCCGAGAAGCAATTGGGTCGACTTTTCTAATCTCTTTATGTTGATGAGCGGACAGCCAATTCACTTCTTTGATGCTGCGAAAGTTGAAGGGAATGTAACCATAAGAAATGCGAAAGATAAAGAATCGTTTACTGATCTTTTCTGAGCTACACATGAGCTAATATCGACAGATATTGTCATCGCTGATGACCAGAAAGTGCTTGCGCTTGCAGGAGTTGTTTGATGACTAGTAAGTGGAGTTACAGAAAAAACAACACATATTCTGGTTGAAATCGCGAATTTTGACCCCGTCGCCGTCAGAAAAACCTGAACTAGGCTTGGCCTCAGAACGGACGCAGAACTCAGATATGAGAAGAATATCAATCCGCTCCGAAGTGTCCATTGCCTCCTCCTCTTCTTGGATGAATTGCAATATTACAAAAAAGATTTAGGTAATTTTGAAATCGGCTGACTTTCGTATTTCGTTAATAAAAATCTAAAACTTGAAAATAATAAAACCATCGAAGTCGATTTCAAGAAAATGGAGCAATTTATTTTTGGTGCTGAAGTGAAAGATTTTGAAAAAATTGCAAAAAATATTTTGGAGAAATTATGATTTCACGTGAATAAAAACAATATTACTCCTCCTATTTGGAGATGACCAGACGATATGAATATAGCAGAAGATATCTATGAGGAAGTAGCAAGAATTTACGGCTATGATAAAATACAAACACTCCCGTTGATGAGTGTGGCAGCACATGTACCGTATACAGACGAGGTTAGCATTCAGAGAAAAGTAGAAGATGTGTTGGTGAGGAATTTTGCCTGCAATCAAACAGAAACCTATCCATGGATTAGTGAAAAAATGATTCAAGAATTTGGAAAAGATAAAAATGATTTCTATTCACTTCAAAATCCTACTAATCCAGAGGCTCCTTATCTTAGAGATGGAATGTGATATGGATTGCTGGCACATACAGCGAAAAATAGTAAATTCTTTGATCAATTCAATATCTTTGATATTGGAAAAATTCGAACGAAGGGAAATGTCGGTAAAAAATGAGCAAAATTCGCCTCTGAGATGGTAGAAGAAGATATGCAACTCTGAGTCATATTGTACCAAAAAACAGTTGCGCAATGGGATAACGATCCATTTTTAGCAGCTAAGCAGATGATGCAGACGATTGCCAAAGAATTGGAGCTTAACAAAATGAGCTTTGAAAAATATGACGGAGCACAATTTCATCCCAAGAAGCAATTGCTCGTAAAGATTGGTGATAGTGTCATTGGCTTTATCGGAGCGTTGCATCCATTGATATTGCAAAATCAAAAAATAAGTGAAACAAGTAGCGTCGTGTATTTGTCATTGAATATTAGTAATGTGATAAAAAGTTTAACAGACTGAACTGAACACGTATATCACTACGAAACGCTGCAGGATCAAATTCTCCGGAGAGATTTGTGTTTCGTGGTAGATGCAAACCAAGATTTTTGGTCTGTCCTCGAAGCAGTCAAAGCGGTGAATGAGGTCAGAGATTTGGAGGTTTTTGATGTGTATCAAGGCAAGAATATAGCTGAAGGAAAGAAATCTGTCGCATTTAGAATCAAGATAACTGGTGATGGGACAATGACCAGTGAACAAATAAACGAAGTGATGAACAAAGCTATCAAGGCTGGTGAGAAAGCTGGAGGCATATTGAGAGGATAGAAAAAGATGGAAAATTGAAAATGGAAGATTGAAAATTGAGGAAGAGAGGAAAATGGAACCAAATTAAAAGATTTTATTAGTTGATAATTAGTAAAATTACTCCCCGGGGAGAAATGAAAATTGAAGATGGAGAACCTTGCCTACCAGCAGGCAGGTGGAAAATGGAAGAAGGGAGGAAAGTTTAAATATTGAGAAGTTGAAACAATGCTGGAAGCACGACCTATTTTATAACTAATGAACATAAGTGTGCAGTAAAGAATGTTTCCATCTGCAAACATTTCTGTGGAATCAAATATCTAGATAATGTGATTTGTTGTTATCCAGCAGAAAATACGTCTATTGATGAAAAGCAGACAAAATAGCCCTTTGTCTAGTTTTCCAAATTAGTCCTTGCATTTTCTGGCATTTTCCGTATACTCCAAATAGAGCAATTTGCTCTACATTTTATTTACTACCCTATTATTAATGACAACTTGAATCGTTAAGTTCTTCAACAGAACAAAAAGTTTCGGATTCATCACTCCAGATGAAGGAGGAAATGACGTATTTGTACATGGAACGCAAGTTCTTGGAAGTATCGCTGATGGTGATGCAGTAGAATACGAAGTTGGTGAAGGAAAAAAAGGACCCGAAGCTAAAAACGTAAAGAGAATCGGAGCTGCAGGAGTTGCACCATCTGAACAAGACATGATGGATGAAGCTGCATAAGCTTTCCACAAAAAGATCTGTATTATTATATCATATATAAGAACCTTATATCAATATAATACATAGTAGACCTTGAAAGATCTCTCCCTTAGGTGGGAGGGATTTTTTATTTGCTAAATATTTGTTCTTGACTATACTTATAGTAGTATTTTATTTCACTAAATACACTAATGAAAAATTCAAATCCAAATCTAGATAAAAAAGATCTGTGAACTCCAGTAACAATTTCATGAAATTGAACAAAAGATAATCCTGAGCTTCTTGATGCAATTGGAGATAATCCTTATGGTCCCGAAACTGAGTGAGGAAATACTCCTGCCGGTCGTTTTTGTTTTGGTCTGTATAATAAGACAAGTCCTGACAACAAAAGAAAGATGCAAAAAAACATTAAGATAAATGCCCTTGGTAATGTAGAAATGGATGGAAGGGAATTTTCGGTGTTGCACGCTACGCCAAATGATGTAGATATTTTAGAAAAAGATGGAATTAGTTTCTTTCGCGACGACGCTGCAGAAAGAGAAGCAAAAGCACAAGGATATGCACTCTTTGATACACCAGCTCAGGCAGATAAATTTATTGATGACTTTGTAGGAGGGAAAGAAGAAACCCATAGAAAAATACGAGTCATGATGATACTTAATTGATTATTTACTGATAAAATAAAAACATGATTTTATTGACGACGAAGAGCTAATGATAGTCGTCCAAAAGAATGGTGACGATCTCGTGGAGATGATAAATACCATGTTAGTTATGCTATCTTGACCAAAAATGATGAGAAAGGAAACAAATATTGAGTAATGTGTCGTTATCAACTCGAGGACGATCTTAAAACAAGAACACTTAAAGCTGAAGCAAGAACTATGCATCCAGAATTTTGATATCCAGCGATTGTCTCTAGACCCATCCAGAAATAAATTTCATTTCTTGAAAAAAATGCCCACTCTCCGCGTGCAAGTCATCCCGGTGTTATTCCACGGAGTACTCCGTGGTGCAACCGGGATCTTAATCGACAAATCAGTAGCCTCTAAGATTCCGGCCGCAAAACTTAACGCCGGAATGACAACAATGTGGGCGGATGATTTTTTATTTGAAAATATTTTTTATTCCATAACAAATACTGCAGCTGAAATGACCGTTGTTCGAAGTCCGTCCTTGTGGCCTTCAGCAGATTGTGATGTATGTTTTGTCTTTATGATTTTACCACTAGCAATGTATTCTTGTTTTCTCTCATCTCGATTTTTATCAGCGTCAAATTCTATCCCAAGTGTCGTAGCCAACATGGTTGCTGCAAGATCTTCTGCATAATCACCAGACTCGTCTTCTGTCTGTCAGAAGGAATGATGTTCGGAGAGATATCCGTACTGCTCACTCTCTGCGGGGACAGCAAGTCCGATCGATGCCGAAACCAGTCTGTTTGCTTCCTGTGTTTCATTTCTTGCCATGACACAAAAGGTCACCTGCCCTGCTTTAAGCATTTCTTCTCCTTCTTCTTTGCTAATTATTTTGCATTGAGGAGGAAAAATACTGGACACATACACGAGGTTACATTTTTCTATTCACGCGGCCCTGAGTGCTAACTCAAAGCTTGCTAACTGGTCTTTGTGTACACCAACCCCTTTGGTGAAAAATACTTTTTTTGGTACCATGTTTTTTTTGATTTTATAAGTAAAATTTTATGCAAGTGTGATGTAATCTTTTACAGAAGGAATACAATAATAAATTGCAAATTAAAAAATTCCCAAATTGTTTTGGAATAATTTGAATATTCTCAACTGCTACGCTACATGAGAGAATTTTTTTATAGTTTCCATTGCGTTGGGTTCTATAAACAAAGATTGTCTTATCGCTTCTGAAACTGGTAATCGAACCTGATTTGCTTTGTATATTGGCTTTGCATAACAAACATAATCAGTGAATTCACGATACCCATTTAATAATTCTGGAAATTTAGCAATAATGTTGCCTTGCAAAAATTTATTTATTCATAACTGATCTTGAAATTCTTTTATCAATCTACCATGATCTGTTTCACCTGGTAATTGGGTTCATCAGAGAATAGTATATTTTCCTCACCAACTTCCCGTTTGTAACAAGCATATTTCTGGTTCTTTTTTTTCGAGAGAATTTTCATCCACGACAATGGCTCCTACTGCAGGTAAACGGTAAAAAGTTTCTCTCAACATTTCAGCAATTTCTGTGTTGATACCATCTGTCTTTGGAAGACCTCATTTATTTTTGATATAAGTAACTAGTTCTTGTGGACTATATACATAATTATCTGGCATAGGCAAAGGAGGATCAGTAATCTCATTCAACGCAAAAATATTCTTATGTTGCGACAAAAGAAATGCCAATTCTGCAGCACCGCTGACACCAAGGGTTCATTTTGGATTAATGATATAAGCAAAATCTTTTTGAGGATTTAGACTTGCAACTTTACTAAGAAAGCTTGTCTCCGTATGAACATATCATTTCGTTGTATCATCTCATTTAGAATATACAAAGCCATCTTTTTCATATGCTATCTCAGTTATTATAGGTGCAATGACTTCAATTCATGCTTTAGTAAAAACCCTATGTGCTGGCACAAATCAGTCTTCATAATCTTTTCTCATACTGCCGTGAAGTGTGGCTTTCATAATGTATATATATTTAAAATTCTAATGTTTTGAGTACGTCAATAAGCTGTATTTTAACATCGTTCAGATCATTATAAAAAATTTTCATTTTTAATGATGGAGATGCGCTTACTATACCAGAAATTCTACTCCCTGTTTTTGCCGTTATGATAAATGGTTTCTTCTTTGTCTCTGCCTCTCTCATCTCGACTCATTGAGCTGTAGATTCTGATGTTAGATCTCCAATAATAAGACTTGCTTTCTTTATTTTTTGGAAAACATTTCTACGTTTTTCATTATCATCTTTTGCTAGAGTTTGTGCTCACATAGGAGAAAGTATGGTGAATGTAGGTAACGCGCTTTTACATGCATCAATTAGCGCCTCATACAACTCAACCTTTTCTTGATCAGTTCATGGAATCGATCATAGAATGAGAATATTTTTTGCTTGGTTCATATCTTTATTCCAATGACAAGTAAACATATATTTGAATTTTATATACATTTGTCATCTAATGTCAATACAACAAAAAAATGGAATATTTTCCATTTTCAATAGGCGACCTAATATATGAAAGTGATTATTTCACATAATAAGATGGAGCCTGTCCCGGACCACCGGGAGCCGCAAAACTTAACCACGTAGTTCTACGTGGCAAGCTGCCGGAATGACAAACAATCGTGGTCGCCGTCAATTTTCCATACGAGTGAAAACGAGTCTACAAGACTCTTCTAATCTCATCTAAGGTTGTCAGACCATCAAGCATCTTGATGATACCATCTTCTTTCATGGTGAGATAACCATTTTCTCTGGCTTTACCATAAATTTCTACAGCAGTTCTGCCTTCGACAATCATTCTCTTGATATCTTCTGAAACTTCAAATACTTCTAATAATGCCAATCTACCAATATAGCCAGTACCATTACAATGATCACAGCCAACAATCTGGGGAATTTGTCTGTGAAAATCTAATTTCATGGTTGGATCGATGTCATTTATTTTTCTAATGGAGTCAGCCATCTCTGCTGATTCTGCATAATCGGGATCTTTTTTGGTTGAACAAAATGGGCACACTTTGCGGACTAATCTTTGTCCAATGACCAAGTTTAATGATGGCGCAAGCATGTACGGTTTGACTCCCATGTTGATCAATCTATCAATGGCTTCGATAGCAGAATTGGTATGTAATGTCGTGAAGACGAGATGTCCCGTCAACGCAGCAGTAATACTAATATCAGCAGTCTCCAGCGTTCTGGTTTCTCAGACTAAGATAATGTCGGGATCATGACGAAGAATCGATTTTAATCCAAGTTCGTAGGTATATCATTTGTTATAATTGATTTGTGATTGTTGGATTCCTGCGATTTCATATTCGATAGGATCTTCAAGCGTAATAATTTTTTCCTTGCCGTTATTTAAATATTGTAATGCTGAATAGAGTGTCGTTGTTTTTCCTGAACCTGTAGGTCATGATAAAATAAGTATTCCCGTATTCTTTTCTAAATGCTTTTTGAGCACATCATAATTTTTTCCAGCAAAACCAAGCTCTTCAAATGTTCTAATCCCATTCGTACTATCGAGAAATCTAATAACCGTACTTTCTTCTTCAATACCAGGCATGAAGCTCACTCTACAATCAATTTTTTTCTTTTTTCCATCAGGCAAATCAACTTCAAAATCAAATCTTCCATCTTCAGGAATATAATCGATATTCATCTTTGCTCCGGAAATGAATTTGATCTTCTGTAAATATTTACGGAAATCGTCATGAGTAAATTCTAGAATTTCTTGCAAAACACCGTCAATTCTGATTCTTACCAAGACGCCCTTGTCTTCAGATTGAAAATGTAAATCAGAGGCTCATGCTTGAAATGACAAACTGATCAATTGCATAATAAATTCACCTGGATCAATAGTATCTCTTTTTTCAAAAACTTTCTGAATGATAGCAATGGCTCATTTCCCTATAGCGAGCTTTTCAGCTCTCTTATCCTCTTGCATTCTCATTTCATTATTGATGAGCTGATCATATCGACCAAGCGCATAGCCAAATCCTTCGACGGAAGTGTAAAAAAGTTCATATTTATATCATCTATCTTCGAGCATTTTTAGCAACTTTTGAAGTTGCTCAGAAAAGTTATTGGTTGTTAGAATCTTGAGCGTATTTTTTTCTTTGGCGAAAATAATGGTTTGTATGGCTTCACACTTATCTTTTTCTAGTAACTTAATAACAGAAAAATCTGGTTGCATTGCTTGCAGATCTGGTATTTCTAGGATTGTCTTGGTTAACTCGGTCATACTTGCGTAGAATCGTTAAAGCGTTGAAGCGTTTAAACGTTGAAGCGTTTAGTCGTTTGAACGATACTTAATTATAGTCAGGAAGGTACTATTTGCAAATTTACAACTTATGATTTGACTACATTGTCTTGACTTTTTACTCTATTTATATATGATAGAGCTCATAACTCTAAACATAATATCAACAAAAAAATAACGATTATGCACACAACATTGTTTCAAAAACGTGATAGCTTCTTTGTTTATCTTAGCGATGAAGATATCGATAACATCAGGCAGCAAAAGGCAATCTCATGTGATTTGTTCATCAAAATTAGTTATGCTGAGCATGACAAGAGTACCTTTACGCTAAAATTCGCGTCATCTGTACGCTTAGCTCATCTTCACGGATCTGTTACCGCTTCACGTCTAGTACGCAACACAGAGACCGGTATTGAGCTTACGGTTTCTACTCTATTCGCTCAGCAACAGCTTCTTTGTATTCACCAAAAATGGCCCGATGAAGTTGAATTAGTCTGTCCATCAGGAGAGAAAATTTACTTCTATGCAGGAGATGGAAAGTATTCCAGTATGTGGAAAAAGATTCTGAGCACTCAGCACAAGCGATTAAAGTAAATTACATTATTTTAATGTAATATGTCATCCCCCGGACTAGTTTTGGGGGTTTTTGATTGACAAATTTTATTTTCTATTTATGGTTGAATTTTCTGGTCTTTTTACTAAGGTTTGTATTGTTTATAGACTTTTATCTATTTACGTATTTACCATGGAGTTTTTGGAAGATTTATGAATTACGAATGGCGAGTTGGTCTCTATAAGGGATGAAATATTTACTATAAAAATCATACCACGTGGCTTACGATTGGATAACGGATGAACTACTACAGAAACCATAAAGGAATACAGTATTTCCAGTCTCGGACAATTATTGTCATTCCGTCCGACATTCCCAAATGTTGATATCCAGAAAAAGATCGAAACAATCCAAACAAGAAATGCTCAAATAAATCAGCAAACACTGGAACAGCATGAGTCACTTTTTCAATCCAGAATTTAAAATTTATAACTCCCCGAATGGCATTTACTCCAGCGATTGAGCAGTATATCGAGGTCAAAAGACAATACGCCGACTGTATTCTGTTTTTTCGTATTTGAGATTTTTATGAGACCTTTTTTGAAGATGCGAAAACCTGTAGTAAAGTCTTAGATTTAATTCTTACAAGTAAAAATAAAAACGCTGAAGATCCTGTGCCAATGGCTGGGATTCCCTTTCATAGCGTCGATAAATATATTCCGAAGTTAGTTGCTCATTGATATAAAGTAGCTATTGCAGAACAAACCTCTGACCCAATTCCTGGGAAGATTGTTTCGAGAGAGGTAACCCAGATTATCACGCCTGGAACCTACGTCCACGAACAGAAAAAAACGACGAATTATATGCTGAGTATCCATTTTAAACCGTATAAAGATGGGCAAAGCTATCATATTGCGCGAGGCGATTTTTCGCTGGGAGAATATCGAACCAGAAGTTTCGCAGATATTGCTGAGATGCAGAAGTTTATCCTGACGATTAAACCAAGTGAAATTATTTTTGATATTGATTTCACAGATAAAGAATTGGTTAAGACGCCACTCCAGCAATATCTGAAATGTTTATTTTCTATTTATGAAGTGCCCTTTGATGCAGAACATTTTTTGTTAACGATGACGCAAGTGCAGAGCTTAGCAAGCTTTGGAAAAGCGTTGGATGAAGGCAGACTCGGAGCCACTACTCTGCTCTTGAATTATATCGCCCATACACAAAAAATGCAATTGAAAAATATTGCAAAAATTTCTTTACACTCACAAGATCACTTAGTTTTGCTCGATGACGTGACGATAAAAAATTTGGAAATCTTTACTTCTAGTTATGAAAATAGTGAAAAATATTCGTTAATTTGAATTCTAGATAGAACGCAAACTGCAGGTGGATCCAGACTCCTCCGCTATCTCTTAATGAACCCAACGAACACGCTGGCCGAACTCGAAAACAGACTGAAGCATATCTCGTATTATCTTGCAGAAGATATGATTTGCCCGCAGATGACTGGACTTGATACACATAGAATTCATGCTATTTTGAATAATGTTTCTGATATTCCGAAACTGATGACGATGATCTTATACAAGAAATTAACACCATCGCTCTTTATCAAGCTCAGAGCCACACTCAGCATATTTTTTGAAAACTCATTATTACTCAAAGAACTTATACGCTTATGATTGAGCGAGGAAAATAAAAATGATGTATTGCATGTGTACAATCATTTACAGCAACTCTTGAAAAATGATGAAGATTATCGCGAGGACATTGATTTCATTCGCGATGGCTATAATGAAAAAATTGATGAATTGAGAAAGATTGCATATCATAGTGATGAACTATTGTTACAATATCAACAAGAACTCAGTCAAAAAAGTGGAGTGAATAATGTGAAATTAAAATACGTCATGAATCAATGATATTTTATTGAAATTACGAATAAAGATATTACGCAATTTGAGCATGCACTTTTTGATGAAGCACACGGTACGAACAAAGACAAGTTTGACGTGTTGAGAAGAAATACGCTGAAAGGTGGTCAGAGATATGTGTCTCCGTATTTGGATACAATCCAGTCGCAAGTATTGAGTGCAAAAGATGATTTAGTGAGCAGAGAATTTTTGTTGTTACAAGATGCCAAAGAAAAAGTCTCACAGATTAGTAAATCGTTAACGGCATTTGCTGAGATTATTGCCTGGCTTGATGTCTATAGTGCTCATGCCTTATTAGCAAAGGAAAAAAACTTTAACAAACCTGAATTTACGAATAACGTACAACTTTCCATTATCGATGGAAGGCATCCCGTGATCGAAGAATTTTTACCACGCGATCTTCAATTCATCCCGAATGATTTGAAAATGATGGATGATAGCACAGACGATAATGACTGATTTTTACATATCGTTACTGGGCCAAATATGTGAGGTAAGTCCACTTATTTAAGGCAGAATGCCTTGATTGTCTTGATGGCGCATTGTGGATTATTTGTTCCCGCTAAAGAAGTAAAATTATGACTCGTCGATGCAATCTTTGCACGTGTGTGAAGTGGCGATGTCATTGCAAAAAACCAATCTACGTTCATGACAGAAATGATCGAGGTCGCAAATATTTTGCACAATGCAACGAGCAAAAGTTTTATCATTTTTGATGAACTTGGGCGTGGCACTTCGACCTATGATGGACTAGCATTAACGAAAGCCATCTTGGAATATATAGCAACGCAGGTGGGAGCTAAAACGCTCATTGCAACTCATTACCACGAACTCATTCAGTTGGAAAATTCTTTAGCCGGTGTGCAAAATTATTCCGTCAGCGTGTACGAAACAGACAAAGATGTTATTTTTATGAAAAAAATAATTAGAGGCGGAGCGGACAAAAGCTATGGAATCGATGTTGCGAAGCTTGCTGGTATTCCGAATGTGATTCTTGAAAGGGCAAAAAATAATTTGAAGACACTTCAAAACACGAATGAGAAATGAGGAATGAAGAATGAAGAATTACCCAACTCTCAACCCTCCACAGCCGAAGGCTTCAACTTTCAACTTCCTGCCAGCGCAGGCGATCCAAGATTTGAGAAAATTAAGCAATTTTTGCAATGATTTGACTTGAATACGATCACGCCGCTTCAGGCATTGCAATTGCTGAGTAAGGTAAAAGATGAGATGAATAAATAATTTTTATTTACAATTTTGATACAAGAAATGCCAAGTTTAGATTGCATGCAAAACACTATTCATGATTGGATTATGAGAACTCCTGAGAAATATTTTTCTCCTTGGGGCATAGTAGATAAAGCCAAAAAAGAAACCAAAGAATTATTTGATGCTACGAAAATTTTCACAGACAACGAAATAAAAATTGGTTGTGTTGAGAGTTCTTATGCAGCCGGAATGAAGTATAGGCAAGAATGAAATCTTGCTATCGCCGATATTTTATTGAAAGATATTCCTTTGACAAATATTTCTCAACGACAAACAGCACATCAGGAAAAATTAGCGGAGCTTAATTACGATGTAGAATTAGAGCTTGGTGATGTGTTTTTTGCTATATGTTGCCTAAGTAATGTCTATGATGTTTCATCCAAAGAAACTTATGAACATTTGGTTCAAAGCAGAAAAGAAAAGTCGAGAAGCAAGATAGATTCCTTTATAGCAAAACATATATATGCTGCTCTACCAATCCATTTTGATAATGCATGACGATCTGGTTCTGACTATGAAGACCGCGAATATCGACCCAATAAAGTACTATTTCATCGTCTAAGAAATAACATTGAACAACTTGAAGGCATCGTCCCTACAGATAATGATGTGATATTTAGAGATCATAAACGCGATCGAGTCATTATTGATCCCACAACTAAAAAAAGATTAATGACTCCCATTGCAGAGATTATCGATAATCTTATCGATATGGCGCATAGATATGATTTTACTCTAGAAGATGCAGGCACTGCAGTGATGGAAAAAAATAATGGAAGAGAATCGCGTGGATATAAGAAAGAAGTAAAATAAAAAACTCACATAATAATTAATTCAAAAACGCAAAATAAAATGACAGAAAAAAAAATCAAACGAATGAGCAAAAAAACGCTCGACAAAAAAATTGCTGAATATACTGAGCAATTACAAGCACTTGGCTGGAAAGGCCATTTGGGAAGTATTATCTACGGAGCGAAGAATTATGGACATCGCTATGAGAACAAAGTTTGGAAAAACTCTGTAGTAAGGACCACTCCTATGAATTGCTTTGCTGCAATCGCATGGGAAAGCCCTGCGTTAATTATTCAGCTTATTAATAACGATAAGCTTGAAAGTTTTCTCAGGATCGTTTCTCAATTAGCCATGTGTCTGGAAGTTTCTCTCCCTAGAGAGACAAAACTCTATGACAAAACAAACTCTATTTAATTATCATTTAATATTAAACCCGAGAGATCGGGTTTTTTCTATTCCTGCACTTTTACTAATTTCCAGTGAGCATTTTTTAAATTCCCCAAGGTATATTTTCCTTCGCGAATGCGTTGTAAATCCGTGACATTGTAGCCGAGCTTCTTAAACATTCTGCGGATGTGTCTGTTTTTTCATTCAGCTAAAATAACGTTGTAGAAAAATCATTTCCCTCTGCGAAATTTATTTGCGAGAACTTTCACTGCTTTCAACATATCGTCACCTTCTTTGACACCAGTGATGCATTCAGCTTTCGCTTTAGGTCATAATTGTCTGTCGAGTTCTACGACATATTCTTTTTGGATGCCGAAGCTCGGATGTTCAAATTCGTGCACCAATTTCGGATCGTCCGTCATCAGGAGCAAACCATGTGACTCCTTATCCAGCCTTCCTATGTAATACCATTTCTGATATTCAAATGGCAATAATTTGTATATGGTCTGACAGTGTGGATCTGCTTTGGATACCACATAGCCTTTGGGTTTGTTGAATAATAAAATTTGTGCTGGCTTGTCCAAGGGTTTGAGCTTGGCTTCATCGTTCTTGCCTTGGATCTTGATCGTATCGCCTTCTTTGATTTCTGTCGTGTAAGACTCTACTTTTTCTCCATTGACGGAAATTTTCCCCTCTTTGATAAGCAAAGTGAGTGTCCTACGTGGGATACCGTTGGTCTTTTGAAGATATTCTAATAAGCGCATATATCGTTGTAATTAAATAAATGGTTTATCTGTTTACCTGTCTGCCGATTTATCCGCCGTGGTGGACAGGCAGGTCGGGAAACTATTTATTGGGCCGGCCGAATTCCAGATTCCAATTTTTGAATAATCAAGAAAAAGAGACATCTCTCGATCCCCCTTTTATCTTTTTGAACTAGGATTTCAATCCATCTTTGATGGAGAATTATTCTGCAGTTGCTGGTGTAGTTGTTGTAGTAGTTGGAGTAGTTGCTGGTGTTGTTGTAGTTGTTGTAGTTCCTGTGTCTGCAGTTGTAGTTGCAGTTGTGTCTACTACTGGTGCTTCTACTACAGCGCCATTTTCAGGTGTAACTTCTGGAGTTGCAGATCCACAACCAGCCAAAAGGGCAACGCTAGCTCCAAGAGCAGCCAAAGCTAATAGGTTCTTTTTCATAACGAACGGTATTTAACTATATAAAAAACGTGTAGCCCGTATATACCAAAAATTTTATCTATTGCAAGTCTTTTTGCTCTAAAGATTTCTTTGACAAGACGAAGCAAAAAAGTATAAAAATCCATATACAAGACGGCGAATCTTCTATCCGATGTAAACATCGGCTGATTGTCGCGTGTTTTACTATCCCCCTAGACAATATGGAATCAAACCAAAACATATATATCATTAGAAATTATCAGAGATTTTTTGTCTTTGTTGCTAAATACTTGTTTCTCTTGCTAGCTATCGTAATAGCTGGATTTTTCTTTCATAAAATATTTATAGGGACTGCCTGATCTGGCAGTGTAAATGATGCTTTTATCCTCCAGAGGACTAAGCTTATTGCTACCTTTGAAAAATTCCTTAGCAAAACAGTTCAGGACAACGACCTCCAAATATATATCCTTCAATGACCATTATTGAGTCAAAACAATTTCCTTGTATCACAAGACAATCTTGTAAGCTACAAATGATTTGTTGTTCCTAGAAATTTTACGATTGATACTACCGTTCCTCTTCAGCAAGCAGATTATTTTGGACATACTACATATACGACAGGAGAGCTGGCACTTTTTGTAAACAATGTTGTCCTCGTTTCTCAAGACAATGCTTCGCATACCATTCAAAATACCCAGATTCCTCTCAATGGCGGTTTGATCTCTACGTTTAATCTTAGTTGTATGCAAGAGAATAAATTATATCCCAAGACTTGTCTCTATTATCTCAATGACTTCTTGGAGAGCTTTTTTGTCTACCATCTCAATGCTGATTATGCGGGGCTTCAGAAGATTTTTGATGCAACTACCCAACCAGCATATCGTACCCGTTTCTGTGATGGCATGAAAAAGTACCTCCTCTATACTAATGACACAGATAAACAACTTAGCCCTATATTTGATCAATGTGGCTCGTGATATATGGAGTTATATAAAAGAATGGGGTTCTTCGTAGCTATTCAACAACAATTAACTGATAAATACATCTCTGCTGATGTATATAAAGACCAGATTCTTAACGCATATAAATTACTTTCTTATCAACAAATATTGTACCAAGATTTTCAAGAACTCAAAATCAGTAAAAATGAATATACGCTTTATCTCGACTATGTTCAGGAGCTCATCAAACGTCATGGATTGTCACAATTTTATCTCGATGAACTGTATCGATACAATACCTACTATTTGAAACCAACACTCCTCACTACTCGTTATGATCGTCGCCGAGCAAGTATCAAGGAAAATGAAATTATGCAGGTTGTCAAAACCATTGATACTATCAATATAGGAGATATGTTATCCAATGCTTCAGGACTTATACTACTAGTAAGTAATCCTTCACTCGTTCAGTCTTCTACCGCTCCTCCACCAGCTACTGTACTGAGCATGCAAGACCAGATAGCCAAAAAGATAGCTGCCATTAGTTACTTCACTGTTTCACAATCAACTATCAATAATGATACTGTCGAAGCACAAGGATATTTTATTGTCAACAACCAAAAGATTGCTAGCAAGATCCAAATGATTTATCGTAATGATAGCTTCGTAATCAAACAGGTAGAGCTTACTAATTATGCAGAACTTAGCACCGTGTTACAATGATTAATTAAGACGAGAGATACTACGCTAGGAGAATTCTTCGTCGCATTGAGTAAAAATTTGCCGCTGTATACTACTACTTCAACCCCCATCATCGACCTCAGCAATCTTTGTACGCAAATTCGTCAATTGGAATCATGACTAGCTATGCAAGTATCTACCTGTACACAAGATGTGATCGTAATCAGCAAAATGATCAATGGTGCTTCTGTTACCTACTCATTCTTATTGCAAAATTATCTTCCGACAAATATTACTGTTTCTGATACTAACCTGCAAAAGGCAGTCGAAAACGCTGTCAAGCAAGACAACTACAATCCCAAATCACTCGCCGAATCCATTCAGTTTGTTTTGTCTGTGAAATCTGATGCACCTGTAGTTCATGCAGGATCAACCAATACGCTGCTAACATTAGATGATTTTCAAAATTTTCTTGGCATCACTGCTAATGATATTGCAGAAAAAAATGCTGTCATTCTTGTAGATTTTACCGTGCAATGAGTCGATTTTATTGCCAGCTATGATGTGACGAAACATACTATTGTTGCACTCTATTTCAAAGATATTATTAGTGGTGGACAGCCATTACCGATCAAGACATTTAGTCTAATTCTTGATGATACAAATCAAATCATTATCGACAGCTTCACACAAGATCCACTGAGTTATATAAAGGCTATCGATTTGACTGCATGGAAAAATTACTCGAATAAGAAGTAGTAGTAAGACATAAGTAGAAAGTAGTAAGTATATTCAACTGGAACTACTCTATACTTTATACTTTATACTTTATACTTTATACTTTATACTTTATACTTTATACTCCCAAAGATGTACAAAAGATTTACGATAGAAGAATTACAGACCGTACAAAATAATTTTGTCAGTAATTTTTATGCTATTGTCAAAAAAGAACATTGTACGATGTCGATTGATTTTTTCAAAAAAATATTTAGAGAAGGCAATGATGTATATTATTTTAATAGATGAGAAGCTGTATTTAGATTTTGTAAGGAAGATAATGAAGATCTTATCCTTATGGATGAAAAAGAAAAAGTACAGGTAGTCTTGGATGAAGTAAGTAAAAGAAGTTTTCAAAATATTATCAAAAACTGGACTCATTTCAAGAATGAACCTTAAGCACTATCTTGTGAAAAAAATATCTGGTATATGATATAGAAACAACAGGAAGCCTCGATGATCTTTCTCAGATGAAATTTACAGTAGCATATGCTATGGAACCCAATGATCAGCACAAGATGACCTATGAATATATCGGTATAGAAAATCTCCAAGAGTTTGTACAACAAATGCTGGACTTCGATGGTTATATTGTTGGATACAATAATATTTATTTTGACAATCCTGTCTGTATTTTTAATACAGGAAGAAGCGCAGAAGATTTACAGAAATTAAATGAAAAAAGTATCGATCTCTATGTGCTCATCCATACCTTAACGGGCAAAAGAATGTGATTGAATAAAGTCTCTGAAGCACTCGTTGCGGTAAGTAAAACTTTGGAATCGGGAGCTGAATGAGAAGTCCTCTATCAGAAATATATCGAATCTGGTGATGAAAAATTTTTGGAAGAATTGAAACAGTACTGTAAAAATGATGTAAGAATGACGGCTCTTGTTCTCCTCTATCTCATGTATTTCAAAAAAGTATTTATGGAATGAGAGGAAGTAACGTTTACGCTAGAAGATGTGATTAACAAGGCTAATCGTGAGATCAAAGAAAGTACAGCGGGAGGAAGAACTGCACAAAATATTTTTGAATAAAAGAATGGAGGTAATGTATTCCGGACTACCGGAATATAATGTATGGTAATGTCGCTTCGCTGTAATGTATTGCGACACATTACAACACATTACTATCCATTACATGAACCTGCCTGCCGGTAGGCAGGCGAAGTGAATACATCACATAAGCAAAGCGATTCTTTTACACAATAACAAGTCCATCCCTTCATGACTATTCAGAACGATCTCAAACAATTTTACGATGCAGAAGCAAAAAAATATGCACAGACGAGAGAAAAATTTCGATCTGATGCAAAAGTTTTTCTCGATGAAATACAGCAAAGTGAACAAAAGACTATTAAAATATTGGAGTTTGGATGTGGATCTTGAAGACTGCTTAAAACACTAAAAACTATCAAAGGAAAAAAAATCGACTATATCGGCATTGATTTATCCAATGAACTTTTGAAGATTGCAAAGAAGCAAATTACGGTAAAAGATACACATATTTCTGCAACATTTGTCTGTGATGATATCACAAATGCGATTAAAAATTATAAACAAGAATCGTTTGATTATATTATCGGGATTGCGAGCTTCCAACATATTCCTACGAAGAAAGAAAGATTCTATCTGATGAAAAATTTCTATAGACTGCTTCGTTACGATGGCAAAATTCTAATGACGAATTGGTCTTTCTCGTCACGATTTTTGTCTAAATTTCAACACGAGATGATGAGAGCAATTTTGAAATATGTTATTTCTCGGGGTAAAAAAGAATGGAATACGATTATGATTCCATGGATCGCGCAGCGCCAGACTTTTTGGAGATTGTATCATATTTTTACTCGCAAGGAATTACTGGCGCTGCATGTGCTCTCCGGCTTTTCGGTAGAAAAAATAACGTATTTAAATACGAAAGGCGATGAAACAAGCGAACGAAGACAATCAAAAAATACGTTGACGATAGCTCAGAAAAAAGTTTTTGTAGATTAATACCATGAAGCACTTTTATTTTGTAATATACAACATGAAAAAATTATTAACCCTCACGTCTCTCCTTGCGATTGTTTTCTTGGCTGGTTGTGGAACTAAAACAGCAACAACTACTCCTAGCACGACAACGACAACAGCGAGCACAACACAAACCTTTGATGGAACTGGATTTAGCATCCAATATCCTACTGCACGAACTGTCAAAGAAAATGTCTATGGAGCATCCGTTATGTTTTTCTCTCCCCAATTATCAGGCGATCAATTTAGAGAAAATGTCGGTATCGTAACTGAGATATTACCAACTGATATGGCAATCGCAGATTACTATACAAGTATCAAAGCTCAGTTAACAAACATGATCAAAGATTATCAAGAATTGAGCAATGAAGATATTACCATTGGTGATGTCACTGCGAAGAAAATTGTCTATGTTGGCACGCAAAGTAATTATAAATTGAAATGGATGCAAGTGCTTGTCATCAAAAACAAAGTTGCTTATGTTATCAATTATACAGCTAGCGCAGCTACCTTCGATCAGTTTAGCAAAGAAGCTGATGCGATGGTCAAGAGTTTTGTTTTGAAGTAAAAGATATATCTATACCGAACGGCTTTCGGTATACCTCTCGCATCCAAAAAAACTTCGTTTCACTAGCTTTTTTGGTGGTCGAGAAATATTTTCAGGAAGTGCAAAACCGCCTTATACAAGACGGTTTTTTTGCATTGGTTAGTACTTTTTACGCGTGCGCTTTGAATTTTGAAAGATCAAATACGTCAACATAGTTAATTCGAAACGCTAGGCTGTGTTCAGCACCAGGTGCTATTATACAGCTTCCGCAAGGAGCAGGACATAGGTCGATATTCTGCTTACAATGATCTGGAGTAAGAAACTCCATTCTAGTAGAACCCCTTTCCTTTTTTACAGGAAATTTCATCATTCTTGCTCCGTATTCAGATTGTTGTTTTAATTGAGATTCATTGATTATTCTCCCTGAAAAATCAATTTCCTCGATTTTTTCAGATCCTTCGTAAGGATCTACTTTAATTGTAATTGCCATAAGATTAGTTGTTTGTGTAATGTATAGTATTTATTTGCTTTTTTTGTTAACTACTGGTTAGCTGAGGTATCGTGGTTCCCCTAGTTCCAATGTTATTCTCTTGATTTCTGCCATTGCTATTTTGTCTTGGTCAGTGTGTTCGTGAGTTTCGAAAAGTGTAGCTTGTAACTCGCTTCTCTGATTTACAAGTATTTTTCTTTGTTCGTCAGAAAGAGATATGTTTCATACATTTACTGTATTTTGAACTCCTTTTTGTCCCTCTGGGAATGTAGTTTGTTCTTCCATGATAGTATATTGCTAAAGTAAAATTCATATTTTATTATTGTGATTCTTATACATATTTTGTATGTAAAGTCAATACATTATCATTAGCTCAACGCTCGCATAAAAATAGCGGATGTTTGGCCAACATTGATAGATTCTTTGATGCCTTTCATCGGTACATAAACCACGTGATCAACAGTCTTTAATGTAGGAGACAAGACTCCGTCCACCTCATTTCCAAACACGACAGCGACATCAGAAATATTTTTTTTGGAAAATTCAGAAAGAGTAATTGCTTCCGGTGTGATTTCTGCGGCGATAATGATGCAGTTATTTTTCTTCGCCTCGTTCATAGCGTCCGCGGTGCTATCAAATTGTCTGATACCGACTGTCTCCTCTGCTCCGAGCGATGTTTTGATAACTTTCTTATTATCCACTGGCGATGGCGTATAACCACTAAGTCGTACTTGCCAACCCAGCGCATCGGCGGTACGGATGATGTTGCCGACATTGTATGCAGAGCGAATATTTTCTAATATTACTATCTTCATTTTCTAACGCAAATGACATAAAACATTTTTACTCGAATGAGGAATGAAGGATTAGGAATGAGAAACCACCGCAATACTGCGGGGCAGGTGTCGGTAGTCTTTGTTTATTGAGAATTCTTAATTCCTGCCTACCGGCAGGCAGGCCTAATAGCGTAGCCCTAATTCTTAATTCGTTGCCACTCGATATATAAGATTATCTTCTTCTTTTTCAATATAGGTTGAATTGAAACACTATATTCTTACATTTCTTCTGAACAATTTATCATTTCATCACTTTATCTTTTTATCATCTCTAGCCAATGTGAATCACCGAATTTCTCGCTACCTACATCACTGCATTTATTCATCAGACCTGATATATCACGGTTTTTCTTGGTATGATGATGGAAAGTATGATCTTTCCTGTACCGAGCGAAGCGATCATGCCATTCGCTGGATTTCTGATTGCGATGAAACAATTTAGTTTACGATGAGTGATTTTGATCAGCACGGCTGGAAGTATTGTCGGCTCGTTAATTTCGTATGCGATCTGATATTATGGAGGTAAACCATTTATTAGAAAATTCGGAAAATATTTTTTACTTGATCAAGAAGAATTGGAAGGAACGGAGCATTTTTTCAAGAAAAGATGAAGTATTACGATTTTGATTAGTAGATTTATTCCTGTCGTCAGACATTTGATTTCTCTGCCTGCTGGGATGGGAAAAATGAATCTGACCAAATTCATCGTCTATACGTTGGTCGGTGCAGGATTGCGAAATACCTTTTTGGCTCTCGTCGGAAAATATCTAAAAGAAAATCGAGAATTGGTTATGAAATATAGTAAGATTGTGGATGTTGTTGTCCTTGTTATCTTGGTAGGAATTGTTGCACGATTTGTTTATCGCCAAGTGAGCAAGAGGATGAAGAGAAAAAATTTAAAAATTTAGGAATTTAAGCATTTATCATTCAATCCAAAATTTAAAATTCAAAATTTAAAATCATGATTATAGGTTTAGCGCCCATGGATGGATTTACTGATTATGCCTTTCGTCAGATTACGAAAGAGGTTTTTGAGAAATATGGAGACAAGAACAAATATCAATTTATACTCCGAACGGAGTTTATGAATGCCAATGGCTATCTGATAAATCCAGTCGGTGTAGTGAAACACTTATTGAGTAACAAAGAGCAAGCTCCGCTCATTGCACAAATTTTCTGAAACGATAAAGATATACTTGTAAAATGCTTTGAAGATATAGATAGAAAATATCGTTTTAGTGCAGAATGCAGAGTGCAGAATGCAGAATTGAGTGCAGAAGCAAAAGTACAAAATATAAAAAAAAACCTTAACTCTGAACTATACACTATAAACTCTAAACTCAATCCCTGACAAAAAATTTTTAGCTGACTAGAATTAAACCTATGATGCCCAGCAAAAACGGTGATACAAAATGGATGAGGAAGTGCGATGTTAAAAGATAGAACACAAGTTTTGGAGATTTTGAAAGAGATAAAAAAGCAAACCACACTACCACTTAGCATCAAGACGAGAACTGGAATTACAGACGACGATAAAGTTCAGCAAAAAGATTTTTTGATCCAAGCAAGTAAAATATGTGGCATGATGACCATTCATGGCAGAACAGTGAAGCAGGTGTATTCCTGAGATGCCGATTGGGCATTTATGTACGATATCAAGAAAAATATTTCCAAAACATGTTTATTATTAGGCAATGGATGAGTTACCAACTACGAAGAAATCGAAGCTAAGAAGGGAAATCTTGATGGCATCCTAATTGGCCAAGCAGCGATTGGTAATCCACGAGTTTTCACGCCACACGTACCAAGCAATAAAGAATTGAAAGAAACTATTTTGCGTCATCTGGAATTGATGGTGCGCAGTGAACAATATTTTCAAGAGCAAAGTAAAACATGGTCAGGAGTATTGAACATGCCTGAAGTAAAAAAATTACCGAAGATACAATTCCCGGTCAATGAACAAATCGTTGTCGCTTTTAGAAAACATTTATTCCAATATATCAAAGGTATCACCTGATCCAAAGAGTGGAAAAGGACAATTTCGGTAATTAAAGACTATGAGGAATTAGTGGAAGCAATTGAGCAATTTTTGACATAATTATCATATATTTTTTCGTGAATTTGGATGTATTCGAACTAGAAAATCCAACTTTTTCAGCTCTTTGTACAAGAGATTTTTTTGGTCAAAAATAATTCATGCTTTCGTAAGTTGTACTTCGAATTCCTTTAATTTTCCTCATAGAATATATTGTTTCTTTGGCTTGAGTTCTGCTCGAGGATCAACCACATGCTTCTCGATTTTTGTGCCACGCGTTGCTCGTTCTGCTGGGGTACAAAGGATAAATTCTCTATGAGCGATTCTATCATTCAATGGAACGGCCATATCTTCAGCCAATATTGCTGGAATGGCAGTATCTTGAAGTACAGCAAAAAGTTCCTGAATAGCTTCAGGAGCATATATCCAAGGAATAATCGGTTTCCCGTTAAACTTTTGGATGTGAATAAAGGGTGTGGGCAAGGAACTTCCTCTTTTCATATCGAAAATATTCGTAAATATCACATACCTTTTATATATATTTTTTATTCTAAGTCAATCTCTTTGACTTATAACGACTTGTATATTTAAATAGAAAAAATAAATAGATGTCATGTTTCACTAAATCTTATTTGCCTTATGAAAAAACATTTGTTGATGAATGTAAATTAATGTAAAAGCTAAAAATGCCCCCCTTATGGGGAGATGAATAAAGTTGCCAAATGCATCTCTAGTGGCAACGTAGTTAATAACGAGTTGTCAGGAGTGTGTCTTTTGACAACTTTTTCAAAAAAATTCATTTTGCCCCGCAGTTTTGCGGGGTGCAGCGACGATAGAAAAATATTGAATATCTTTTTAGTTTGCAATGCTTTACTTCTGATTTCTTTTTGTTACAATCAATTCTATGAATTACGAAAAATTTAAACACGCAGACAAAAATATTTTTCTTGTGGATATGACCAAAGAGCTCAATCCCTATTTTTCTGAAATCGTGCAAATGAGCATAGAGAAGCATCTTGCCGAAGGGAAGAAAATCTGAATTCTTGTGAATAAAAAATGATATGCGAGTGGCATTATTTGTCAGAAGTGTGGTCATATCCCGCAATGTAAGAAGTGTTCCGTAAGTATTAGTTATCACAAGATCACGTCATGAGAAACCATCTGACTCTGTCATATTTGCAAGACGCAGTACAATGTGCCGACCTCTTGTCCAAGTTGTAGATCAGAGAAGATTAAAGATTTTGGGCTTGGTACACAAAAGGTCGCTGAGTTTTTGAAAAAAGAATTCAAGACGGACGCCCTTGTTATAGAATCAGAAACAGTGAATTCACCCAATAAGATAGCTAGACTTCTAGATACATTGTGTCATTCCGAATCGTGTCATCCTGAAGGTACTGAAGGATATAAGTGAGAACAGTTATATTCTTCACTTCGTTCAGAATGACAAATCATAACAGAATGACAAACGAATGGAGGATGACAAATTGTCATATGAACATCGCTCTTATGTTCTCCAATAAAAGGTCATCCCTTCGATCTCATCATATTTTTAAATGCCGATTTTTGACTAAATATTCCTGATTATACCTCTGCGGAGAAAAATTTCTATTTTCTCTACGAAGCATTTATCAAACATCAGACGAAGCATTTCATCGTCCAGAGTTTCAATCCCGAGCATTATAGTATTCGCAATGCCTGTAAGCTAGATAAAGATGCATTTTATGAAGTAGATAATACATTTAGACAGGAAAATAATTATCCGCCGTTCGCGGAGCTCTGTGTGATTTTGTATAAAAATGATATTGAAGAAACAATGTTTACCAAGGTGGATACCTTACACAAAGAACTTTTGTATCTGAAGGAAAAATATGAACTGAAGGATATCGAGATTTTCTCGACCCCACCGTTGATCTACAAGATGTTTGGGAAGTATAGGTACAACATTATTTTGAAGGGAAAACAAGTGAAACAATTTATGGATATTGTCTATCCGAAATTAAATCTTGCAAAGAAATGATTTAAAGTAGATCGAATGGCGGAAAGTATCGTCTAACGGCGAATTGAGGATTGAAAATTGAAAATGGAAAATTTTTGTAGGCCTGTCCCGATCCTGCACCGGGAGGCGTTTACTAAACGCCTTTTTTCATAAACAAAAAGCGCCCGCCTGAATTTCAAGCGAGCTCTTCTTATTAGATTAAGTTTAAATTATTTTACTTTCTTCGTGGTTTCGAGCTCTAAATGAGCTCTTTCTACGTCGGAGAATTTCCAGTTGAAATGGAGATTCTTTTCTCTTACAAATTCATCCAACTCTATCAAAGATTTTTTTCCGAAGTTACGGAACTTCAAAAAGTATTCTCTTGATAATTGTACCCATTGCCAAACATACACTATTTCTTCATCTGCACATTTCAAACAATTGAGTATTCTCACTGAAAGATCGAGGTCTATAACTTTCATTATCAACGTATCAAATGCATTGATAACAGCTGAGTCTTCAATCTTTTCTATTATCTGTTCCTCCAAATGTTCCAGATTATACAGCTTCTGGATATACTCATTTTTCTGCTGTAATAATGCTTCGCTATGAGCTTGCTTAAGTGATGTAATGAAGTCCCAGGCATCGCCGATAGGCTTGATCGATGGCTTTACTTTTTTTAATCGGCTTATTGCTCGCTCCTTGATTTGTTTTATTCGTTTGGGAGTGATATCAAGCTCCAGCCCAATCTGTTCTATTGTTTGAGGAGCTTTTCCATCGAGACCAAAGAATAATGTAATAACTGTTCCCGAGTTTCCGTATAAATATTCTGCGATCTTATTGTCGATATATTCGCAGATTTTTTTGGTAAGTATTGGCGCCGCAAAGCGCCTTGTTTCATCTGCACTCAATTGTATTACTTTGTGCAGGTAGTGATTATTCCCCCAAAAAAACTCTTTGGGCTGAGGAGGAGAAATCTTTCCGGAAGCTATTTGGTAAAGATACCAACTCCAACCTAATGATTGGAACGGTATCCATATCATCAATTTTTCCAATAGATTTCGATATCCCATGGGGACATCTTCGGTGTATTTCAGCTCGGCAAAACCTTGTATTGCTGGCAATGCAAAGCTAAGTATCTGAAGAATTTTTTGTTCTTCCAGGAGTTCTGCTAATACAGATGTTAGTTTTTTGGTAAAATCCGCATCGTACACCATAGTTTTTTCACCATACGTAATGTCAGCGTAAACCTTTAGCATTGTTGGTTTAGCATCGGGAGAGAAAATAATTTTTCCTTTCCATTCACTCGTAAGTTGAACCTTTTTGATATAATTTATAACCGTGGATGGAGATATCTCCAGCACTCTTTCAATTACATCATATGACATACCCATTTCTAGGAGAAGGATTATCCATGCTTTTTTCTTTAAAAATTCTCTGTCGTCATTCATTGTTTTTATGTTTTGTCTGGTTAATAATTTCTTTTTTATTTTTTAGCATTTATAGCTAATTGCTGCCTAAAATCAAGCTAAAACATATTTCTATATTTTGTCAAGTTTAGGACTTTTTCTTATAAACAAAAAGCGCTCACCTAGAATAGGTGAGCATCTTTTACATATGTACAGGCATTTTTACCTGGGAAGTCTTTTCAACCATTTATAAGAGGCGGTATACCTCCAGAATGTTCGCTCTTTACAATCTTTATAACATTGCAATTGGATCTTCATGTCTGCTACTTCTTCTTCTCTATCAGCGATAATTTCTTCTGGAGTTTTATCTTCTTCATAGAGCAGATAAATGGCAGTTGGCTTAAATTTACCTGGAATAGCATTAAAGGACGATTTGCAAATTTGTTCGATAAGGCGGTATTCTTCTTTGATCTTTATTACATACTCATCTTCTTCTGTTATCTTTTTGCGTAGCATTCCTTCGAGGCGATTCATATTCATGTCTCGTACTGGCTCCCAGAAGAAAAGAAGCCACAACACAATGAATACAAAACTACAAATGATGATATCTGCCGTGCTATGCGCATTATAACGCATAATGGCGATGAATACTGCTGTTCCCAAAGCGATCTTCCATGTGGAAGCTCTTCTCTGTCTTTCTAAACTTCTTTGAAGTTCAAGTCTTTTGTCTAAATTTTGTGTTTCCATAATGAACGGTTTAATTTTAGTTTATCTTTTTGGTATTTTTAGCTAATTTCTGTTCAAAATCAAGTTCAAATACTATTTCTTACTTTTGTCAAGCTTATAGATTTTTTCTTATAAACAAAAAGCGCTCACCTGAATTTCAAGCGAGCCCTTCTTAGTAGATACCTTTACGACTTACAATGCCATGTCGTAAATATCGATCATAATTTGTGTTTGCGCCAGTTTTCTCTCCTGTAAACGGAGTTTTTTGACGGCCATTGTATGTTCTTCCGTCAGATTCATTGTGTCCTGAGGCAGGTTCGTTTGGAGTACTGTTATTTCCTCCTGTATCGAAACAAGCTTTTCTTGATATCTCTTCTTTTTTACTTCAATGTTTACTTCCTCTGCTTTGAAGAGGTTCCAATCCAACAAAAACCAGCTAGCTATTGCGCCGATTCCCGCACCGATCAATATGGCCACATAATCGTGTTGGCAAATAGCAACAATTAGTCCGATGGCAGCACCCAATAGAATACATCTATTTGTAATTGTCTTTGCTATAGAAGCTTCCATTAAAATTCTTAAGGTGTCTTTTCTTAATTTTTCTTCTTCCTGTGGTGTCATAATGGTAATTTTTTATTAATTTTTACTGTTTGATTATTTTGATTTATTTTTTTGTATTTATAGCTAATTTCTGCTGAAAATCAAGCGTAAATATATTTTTTATATTTTGTCAAGCCGAACTAGCTCTTTGGGGGGAATGTTTTTGATTATCAGGAGCATCTAACTATAATTGAGATATAGGTTAGATGCCTATAAACCAATTGGGTTCACGAATGAAGAAGGAAGAAGTAAGAATGAAGAATTATTAAAGATCAAAAAAGTGAGAATTCCTAATTCATAATTCTTAATTCCTAATTCGTAGCTACTTACTATCTGAAACAAAATTTATATTTTCAATCAAACTATGCTAGAAGAAACAAAAAATGTAGTGTATGATACCAAATATGTTAGCGAGACGGCCGTACAAGCCGTTGCTCCCGCTGCTATACCAAGTGAAACGCCCAAAAAGTCAGGTGGAAAGCTTTCCTTTTTTGATAATCTTTTTGCGTCTATCTTTCCTAGTTTGTGAGCAAAGAAAGTCGCAACAAGCACGGGAAATCCAAGTGAGCCAGTACCAGAAAACGTAGATATCAAAGATCAAGAATTGAGAGATCAAGTCAAATACCTTCTTGAACTCCCTGATGACCAATATAGCGATAAGAAATTAACTAGTAAACTTAGACAATATATTTCTGATACGGAGAAACAGTATAGCAAAGTCATTACCTGATATAAATCACATATATCTCCATCATTTCGAGAATTTACGCCTACACGTTTTAATATTTCAGGACTCTTTGGAAAAACCTATTACGCACAGAGTTATCCGTCCTATATCGATGCATTACGAACAAGAGATATTCTTGGATTTCATGCAAAGCGAGATGTGAGCTGGTTTATTTATCCAGAAGATGATGCAGCAATTCAGTCGATGTTGAAAAATAGAGTAACCCAATTGAGAGCCGAAGTCAAAGATGCTCAGCAAAAGGGAATTACTTTAGACGTTGAAATCGAGCAGCAATACAGAGACGTAGAAATGATTAGAGAAAAACTTACGACTCGTGAAGAAAGATATTTTGAAAGTTCTATGTATATTAATTTATATGAAGAGAACGAAGAGAAGCTCAAGGAAGAAGGCAAGAAAATTGAGCAGAAAATTTCTGGGTATGGAATTAGATTGAAAAATGCTATCCAAAGAATGGACGAAGGATTTAATAGCGGATTGCCAATGTGTATCGATGATCTAGGCATCACGAGAAGCGCAGTAACTTCGTCATTGGCTGGAAGTTTCCCGTTTATTTCCAATGATTTGGTCAGTAGCACAGGAATCTTGTATGGACTGAATTTACATACGGGCGGACTCGTGATCTTCGATAGATTTGATGCAAAATTAACTAATATGAATAGTGTAATATTAGCTACTTCTGGTGCTGGTAAATCGTTTACCGTAAAATTGGAAGCGTTGAGATATTTGATTAATGGACTGGATGTTATTATTATCGATCCGGAAAATGAATATGAACAACTCTGTAAAAAAGTAGGGGGAACCTATGTTCACGTATCGACGAATTCACAGCAATTTATCAATCCATTTGATATTCCGCCAAGAATTGAAGATGTAGAATATGGCAAATGAGATCTCTTGAGAAGTCATATTATGAGCTTGATCGGCATGATTAAATTATTGATCTGAACAGCAACGCCTGAAGAAGAAGCGATTCTCGATAAGGCTTTACAATGAGCGTATGCATTGAAAGGATTTTCTATGGATGTAGATAGTTATGAAGGGAAACAACCACCAATCATGGGTGATCTCATGAATACGCTGGAGAGCATGGATGGCGGTGACAAACTCGCATTGAGACTCAGTAAATATGTAAATGGAACATTTGGAAAAGTATTTAATAACTACACAAATATTGATATCAATAACAAGATGACGGTCTTTAGTATTAGGGATTTGGAAGACGCGTTGAAGGTACCAGCGATGTATAATGTTTTGAACTTTATCCGAACCAAAGTAAGAGCTCAGAAGAAGCAGAGATTCCTCGCAGTAGATGAAGCCTGGATCCTGTTGCAGAATGAAATCTCTGCAGAGTTCTTGTATGGATTAGTCAAAAGAGCAAGAAAATATGGATTATGAATAACAACTATTTCACAAGATATCGAAGACTTCATCAGAAGCGCATACGGGAAACCAATTATCTCCAACTCAGCATTACAGATATTATTGAAACAGTCTACAACCTCTATCAAAGCCTTGAACGAACTCTTGGGACTTTCGGAGGCGGAACAAAGAAGACTGGTCGCCTGTGGTATCGGAGAAGGACTTATCTTCGCGGGCAACCAACATGTCAGCGTCAAAATTTTGGCATCACCACAGGAACAAGCATTTATAACCACTGATGTAAAATAAAGAAAATGGTTTATCGGGAATTCGGAAACCGTTTAATCGTCTCCCGAATAAACCAATCCTGCCTGCCGGTAGGCAGGTCCGAATAAACGAATCACTATGTTTTAATTCTCCCCTATACTGCATGCAACAAATGGAAAGCAGAGATAGCAATACGACAATGATGGCATTAGCTGCGCTTATGTTTTTTTCTCCATTTATGCATTATCTTTTGCATACATGATCATTAACGATTTCTGACCAGGAAAAAAGTTTTGTTCGAGGCTATGTAAAATTAGGATATATCAATCGAGTCTTTCTTGCTATCACTATCGCAAGTGGGATTGGAAATTATTTTGTTACTTCGACATTTCTTCGCGTGCTGTATGCGATTTGTATTGGCATTGTATTGATTATTTTGATCGTTGGATCGCTCTGTGTCTTGTCTGATGTATCGTTGAATATTACCAAAGATTTTTCCCTGACTTTCTATGAAGTGGGAGATAAAAAATCATTACTGTTAAAATTTTTGCCCATGTATAATGTCTATGCTCGATACAAGCTCCACAATTTTGGGACGCCCAATCGATGGCTGAAGGAATCGTTGATCTGGCGGACATTTTTCGTCTTGCTTGCGCTAACAGGACATCCTTTGATTCTTAGCGTCATCGTTGCATTACGACTTCTGAGAATTACGACTCTTATGGCTGGCGTCGATGTGTTACACATTCAAGCGAAGTCAGATATTAGTAATTTATTTTTCAAAAATCCTGAAGAGATTCGAGGATATTTTACTGGTACAATTATCTTCTTGTGAAAAAGCATTGGAAAGATATTTCATGCACCAGCGACGCCAGTAAGTATTGCAAATTGTATCCAGTCTGAGAAAGATGCCTATAGTCGTTTGTATAATGTGAAAAACAATCGAAATATATGGGCTCAATACATCATTGGCTGAGGATTACTTTTCCTCTATCGATATCTTGTGCATCCTGATTTAACACAATGGAATTATTATTTACCACTAATCGTAATCATATGAAGATATCTCATTATGTTGATCGTTCGATGATATCTTCCTCCTTTGCCACTTGCTAGAGAAATTCGAATCATACTAAGCTCACCTTTCAATTTTTTAGCTCATAAACGCGCTGATGTTCAGGCTTAACGCACACAAACAAACTATACGATGATGGAAATTCTTTTCCGTGATGGTTTTTCTGTTTTTGTGTTTTGGATGAGTATTCGCTTATGCTCAAGATTGTCAGCTATTAGCATGATGGACTCCAGCTACGCTTACTGATGGGCATTCTTTGACTGGATATTCCAGCCCTGATGCAACCTATACCGAATCATGTACTGGGCTTCAAGGCATTATAACTTGTAATAATGGAACACTAACAAACGGGAATACCTATAGATACCAATCTTGTACTCCACATACCTGGGCAAACTGTACTACACCTAGGACAGGAAATCATTTGGAGAATAAATTGCTCTATACATTACCACAAGCTACCTATACCCAATCATGTCAGCAACTATCTCAGTCGTTTCAATGTCTCAATGGAAGTTTTACTGGGTTTAATGTTTCACTTTCCCCTTATGGTGCTTGTACGAATATCACTTGGCAACCATGTATTAATATACGAACAAATACCTATACTCCTCATGGATGAACTATCTTTGGATATACAAATCCATCGGCTCAAAATTGTCAAAGCGTAAAAGTCAGCCTTACTTGCCAAAATCAACAACGAGTATCTGGATCTACGGTCATGAACCAAGCAAGTTTATTCCCATCATGTGGATGAACCAATGCTTGTACGCTTCCTTGGTGAGGTGTATTAAATGATTGATTAAGCATCACCTGATATTCTACGGTTCTCCGAGCAGTTACTTGACAGAATTATGTTGGCGGTTGTCCTTCTTATGGTGGAACACTTACCTGTACTGGTGGAGTACTTCAATGAAATGCTGCACTCTATAAATATAGTCTTACCCAATGTAATGCTGGAACCCCACAATCCTGTCTTCTACCTCGATGAACTACATTACCTAACGGAGCAAATATTACCTGATATTCTACTACTGGCGTTGAGTATCCTGATACCTGTGATACTGTTGCAACGACATTAAGTTGCATCAATGGGAACCTTAATGGTAATCGACAAACCTATGCCAATCAAACGTGTTCACAATGAAGTCCACTGTATAATGGCCTGGATATAGAAATATTGTCTGGATTTACCTGATTGCCTGGTGGATGAGATGCTATAGCCCAATGATCTAGTCCTATGATCAATATCGTATTGAGAAATAATGGAACCACACTAATTAATACATCCGCAGGACCTTGATTTGTTAGTTGTACGCGACTTGAACAAAATATCAATGTATATAGCTCACCAGATATTTGAACACTCGTTATCAATCCATGAACTAAAATTTGATTGCCTATACAACTGAGTAGCATCTTTACCCAGGTTTTGTGAAACAAAACTATTTTGTGTACCGTAACGCTCAATGGAGATCAACAAACATTTAATAATGACTGGAAAAAGGTTTTTTCTGTTGCAGTTGCCAATAGATTTGATCTTGCTATGCAGAGAAGTATTGATTCTATTAAATGAAATTTGGAACCAGCAGAATCTGCACTTGGCGTCCCGGGAGTACAAAATTTTGTCTTTACCAAAGTCATGAGTTTCCTTGTACCATTGATCGTGGTGATTGGCATCTTGATTGCTATTATATGATTTTACAAAATCATGTTTTCCGGTGATGACAAAGCGGTCGGAGAATGAACCAAATATGTTATCTATGGACTTGTCGGGATCATTGTCATCATGAGTGCGAAATATATCTGATCAAATATTTATGGCATCCTTACTCCGGCTAGTGGAGATCTCAAATGATTCTCCATTGCGCAAGATCTTTATGATAAACTAGCCTATCCATTTATTAAATTTGCTATCTATCTTGTCTTGGGAGCTATGTTTGTTATTCTTCTGACTCGTGTCATGTCCTTCTTGTTTGGCACGGATGCTGATGCGAAGAAGAAAGCAGGAACCTTGATTGGACGAAATATTATCGGCATGCTTGTGATTATCTGAGCTAAGCAAATTGTCGAAGCCGTCTATGGTAAATATGCTGCTGTTGTCAAAGATATCTCTAATCTCGGCGAAATTGGTTCTGGTGTATTGGCAGATAAACAAATCCCTCTTGTCTATACTGTTGTCAATCGAGTCTTAGGATTAACGTCACTCATTATATTGATTCTGATCATCGTACAAACAGTACAATTACTCATGAAACCTAGTGATGATAAGCAAGTTACTAGCGTCAAAAATAGCTTGATGTATATGCTTATCGGCCTCTTGGTTATCGGCACGGGATATTTAATTGTGAATTTCTTAGTTATCAACTAGGTTGGAGGAATTAGGTTGGAGGACTTAGGTCGTAGCACTTAGACATTCCCCCATCTATAACATACAACCCCCAATCTACCTACTATTTCTCTTCCCCTTGTAATCATTAGGGAATTTTGTATAGTTTTGCAACTAACTGTTTATTTTTTTGATAGTAGCAACATGCGTACATTTCTTATTATTTTGATGATCTTGGCTGGTGTTCTTTTTGTATGATCTGTCCTTTTAATGTCTCCAAAGTGAGGTATTGGATTGGGTATCGGTGGAATGTCTGGAGCCAATGAATACGGAAGCAAAAAATCTCTTGAGACTAAACTCAAAAAAGTTGCTGTCGTAGCTGGAGTGCTCTTTGTTATCATTGCACTTGTTTTACCTTATACCTTACGTGGATAAACCATGTTGTCTCTCAATAATAAGCTTATCAAAAGAGTGTTGAGATATACATTCTTTGTAGCCATAATATGTTGGGTGCTTATCAGTATCTATATAGGATATCAATATATCTGGTTTTCTTCGCAAACCGTAACTGCTAAATGAGGTACCTTCGTTGAAGGCATTTTTGATAAAACTTCCTACCTTCCCTATCTAAGTAACGATTATCAAAGCACGTTTTATCAAGGACTCTTATTTAATAATTGCGTAAAAAATCCTGCTAAATGAGTGTCTGATAGTGATCTTTGTCGTGTATACTCGGAAGATGATAAAAATTTTACTGTAGCATTAAATCAATGATTCATCTGGTCAGATGGAACTCCGGTCACACCGGAAGATCTCTATTTTACCTATAATGACATCATCCATAATAATAAATGGAATATCTCCTGGTTGAATGTCTATCAAGGGATTACGGTCATCAAGGATGCTGATAATAAAATCAAAATAAGTTTCCCTACGGCGTCCAAAGATAATATCTTATTCTTTTCTCATTATATTCTCCCTCAACATATTCTGCAAGAATATGATCTCGAAAATTACAAATCTATGTTTGGTGTACATCCTGTCTATACTAACTGTGCGAACTTAGTTACTGATTCTGTAGATCAATACAGCTTAATCTTTAATTTAGCCAACTGTACTGATACTAATCTCAACTTCTATCAAATTAAAAACACCATCTCTTTCGATGCGTTTAAGAAAGCAACAAGTTCCAATTCTATTGTAGATGCATATATTTGACCAGAAACTATCAATGGTTATGTAAGTAAACCACTCTCGACAAATAAGATTGTAACGGTATTTTTCAATACAAATTCTACCGCATTGCGCGTTAGAACAAGAAGAGTTTTATGAGGACTTATCAAACATAATTTCTATAGCACAGGATATGAAAATTTTATGACCAAAAATACTGATGGACTTTTTGACGTGTTCCAATCTACTGGAGCTGATGTTAAAAATCTTATTAATCGCGATTATTCCGATGGAACAATTACCAAAGAAGATTTATTGGATACCAATGTAAAAGTATTGCCAGCCACTATCCCTGTTACTGTAGAAGGACAGAAAAACGTCTTTTTCGTAGAGTCTGGTTCATCATTTCCGCTTCACTTTACTCTACCGGGAGCATATGATAGAGTGTCTGTAGAATACAAAGGAATACTTACTACTCCGACGTATGACAAAACTAAAAAAACAGCTGACTTTATTCTCGGCGGATCGACTAAAAACTTCGGTAGTGGGTTGAATAAATATGTCATCTACGGATACGTCAAAAAACAAAAGATTACTGTCAGTTCTCTCGACATCTACAATATGATCAATGGAGAGCCTTCAGTTGCTACAGATGCGAATACTACTACGGGAAATACAAGCAAAAAAATTCAACTTACTGTCATCTATTATGATAGCCCATTGTATCAATTTGTAGTAGAGAGAATGCAAAATATTTTTAGACAACAAGATATCCTAGATAATTTTGTTTTCGAAAAAATCACTACTCCCGAGGAATTACAAGGAAGACTCTTCGCCGGTGATTACGATATGTTAGTCAGTGTGGTAGATATGTGAGCCAAGAAAGATTTTACTAAACTGCTCGGTACAGACGATTCCCAACTCAATCCATCTCAATACCAAAACCAGAAAATGACAAACATGTTACAAGACTTTATGAATAGCAATTCCAATAGACAATTGACTGAGGTCAATGCTATGTATTCCAAAGATATGCCATTTGTAATTCTATGAAATGTCTTTACTAAATTAAATATCAAGCCAAATCTCGCAGATCTTCTTCGAGGTACTGGGAAGACCGTGATCAATGAATCTAATCGAAGATCTATCGCGTATACACAATTGAAACTCGTGACAAATATTCATATTGATGGGAAGAAAGTCCGAAGCACGAGTAATTTTCTGAAGTTTTTGCAAAATAACCTTAGATAGCTTGCAGAACTTAGCTTGCAGAACTTAGCTTGCAGAACTTAGACCTTAGAGCTACCTGCCAACTGCCAACTTCCAGCTGCCGACTCATCAATACCTAGATGAACATTTATTTAATACGATATATACCAATATGTGAATTGCTGAAATCATTCAACTGGCAGTTATCCTCGCCGTATCGATCGGAATGCACGAATACGCTCATGCATATGTTTCCTATCGCCTCGGAGATCCTACGCCTAAGTTGCAAGGAAGACTGACGCCAAATCCATTGAAACATATTGATCCGGTTGGATTTCTGATGATATTTCTTATCCATTTCTGACGAGGCAAACCCGTACAAATCAATCCTATGTATTATAAACATCCCGTCAAAGGAGAACTTATGACCTCGTTAGCATGACCAGCGATGAACATTCTTTTGGCGATTGTAGGAATTTTGATAATATTATTGTATTCCAAAATTGGCTGAATTGCTTTCACGGACATCTTCATGAACAACGTTGATCCCATGAATAGCTTTTGGATTACGTTCACGTATTTGAATATTGCTCTTGCGGTTTTTAATCTAATTCCTATTTTCCCACTTGATGGATATAGATTGATCAAAATGTTTTGGAGAAAAGCTTCTGATATGATGGAACAATATCCTATGTATTCTATCCTCGGGCTTATTGTAATTCTTAGCATATGAAGTGGAGTTATTGCTACAGTTGCTACCTTTATTTTCAATATTCTCTTTACGCTGCTTGGACAGATATTTTATTAACGAATAAATGATGAAACACTTTCGTAGGGGCGGATATCATCCGCCTGGGCGTTTACTAAACGCCCCTACATTCACTTATTTATTCGTTAATTACAAACAATGCTCGACAAGTTAGCTAATATAGAAAAAAGATATCTAGAACTCAGAGAGCAATCTATGGACACTGAGGTTATTTCTGATCAAAAAAAATCTATTCAGATCAATAAAGAAATTTCTAGTTTGCAAGATATGTATGATTTAATTCAACAATATAGAAAATATGAAGATCAGGTCATAGGAGCTAAGGAAATCTTAGCTAGTGAAAGCGATAGCGATATGGTTGATATGGCCAAGGAAGAACTGAAAGATGGAGAGACTCAATTGTACCTTTTGGATCAAAAGATTAAGATTGCGCTTTTGCCTCAGGATCCTAATGACGATAAGGATGTATTTTTGGAAATCAGGCCAGCCGCAGGTGGTGATGAAGCATGACTCTTTGGTGCTGAATTACTGAGAATGTACCTAGGATATGCAGCTACAAAATGATGGAAAGCAGAAATTATGGAAGAACAACTTTCCGATATCGGTGGAGTAAAATTTGTGATGTTGAAAATCACCTGAACTAAGGTGTATGCAATGATGAAGTTTGAAAGCGGTGTTCATAGAGTACAGAGAATCCCTGCTACAGAAAGTCAATGAAGAGTCCATACGTCGACCGTCACGGTCGCAATCATGCCAGAAGCAGAAGATGTCGATCTCAAAATAGATCCCAAAGATGTGGAGATGGATACCTATGCAGGAAGTAGTAGTGGAGGACAAAATGCAAATAAGAACCAAACAGGAGTAAGATTACGTCACTTGCCGAGTGGACTTATTGTTAATATCTGAGATAGTAAATCACAATTACAAAACAAAGACAAGGCTCGATCGGTTTTGAAAGCAAGATTGTATCAGATAGAACTTGATAAAAAAACTGCAGAAACGAAATCAATCAGATGAGACCAAATCTGAAGTGGCGATAGATCAGAAAAGATTAGAACCTATAATTTTCCTCAAGATAGAATTACTGATCATCGTATTCATCAGTCACGGTCTAATATCCCTGTCTTTATGACAGGAGACATTGATGATATGATCCAGACATTAGTTATAGAAAACCAAACAAGATTATTGCAAGAAAGTACGAAATAGACTTTATTTTTTATCAGGTCATATGCACTTTCACTTTCATACAAAGATCCTTCTGCATAATTTTGAGTGAAACATTCTCGTACAGCAAAGATCCGATACAGGCAAGCGAGATCTATTGGGTGGCAAAACAGAGATCCCCGAAAAGATAGAAGACGCGATCATTCGTGAGATATACGAGGAAAGTGAAATTAGTGACGTGAAAGATATTCAGATCCTTCATATAGAAAGTCATTATATGCAAGACAAAGATGAATATTTTGTGCTCTGTATTTTTAGTTGAATGACAGATGCAGCTGATGTGAATATTAGCAACGAGCACCTGGCATATCGCCGAGTTAGCAAAGAGGGATTATTTGACATATGATTGTCTGATTATTTACAGAAAAGTTTATGAAAAATAAGAGAATTGTTTTAGATTATAAGCATATTGCCATGCATAACGAACAAGAAATAGCACTCCAAGCCTTTATCGACAAACACGTTTCCATAGTTGCTGACAAATATAAGCAGACTGCTTTGGCATATTTTACTGCCACAACTTCTGGGAAAGAAGAAGATTACAAAATTTCTGCTGATGCACAATTTGATCTAGAAAGAATCTATACCAATACAGAAGATTTTGCTCGCATCACTGCTTTTGTGCAGGATAAAGATATTCACGATGAACTCTTGAAACGTCAATTGGAGATGCTTTTTTTGTCATATCAACCTAGACAAATAGATGAAGCTATGCTAGAAAAACAGATTGAGTTGCAAAATCATATAGAAAAAACTTTCTTTACCTTCAGAGCTGAAATCAATGGAGAAGCTGTAACTGACAATCAGATCAAAAAGATTCTCAACTCATCAGACAATAGCGATCAAGCAAAAGAAGCTTGGTTAGCTGGGAAAAAAGTAGGATCCTTAGTTGCAGAAGATCTTATCCGTTTAGTGAAAATGCGTAATGATGTAGCTCGTTCATTAGGCTATGATAATTATCATGCTATGAGTTTACATCTCGATGAACAAGATCCCAAAGAAATTAATACACTATTTGCTGAGCTTGATGAGCTCACTCGTGATACATTTATCCAAGAAAAGAAACATATCGATAGCTATCTGGCAAATAAATTTCATATTACTGAGAATGGGCTTATGCCCTGGCATTATCAAGATAGTTTTTTCCAAGAAGCCCCCAAAGTCTATCCCGTTCATCTCGATACTTATTACCAAGACCAAGATATTGTACAGCTTTCTAGTACCTATTATGCTAGTATGGGACTTGTGGTTGATGATATGCTGGCTAAGAGCGATCTGTACGAAAGAGAGGGAAAATATCAACATGCCTATTGTATAAATGTAGATAAACTTGGAGATGTTCGCATCGTCTGTAATATCAAACCAGATAGCAAATGGATGAATACTCAGCTCCATGAATTATGACATGCTGTATATGATAAATATTTAGATCCAGCTATGCCGTATCTGTTGCGTGATCCAGCTCATACGTTTACTACAGAAGCAATTGCTATGCTCTTTGGTAGGTTTGCGACTAATCCTCAATGGATACAAGATATGATTGGTATCGATGATAATGAAAAACAACAGATTACTCATGATTGTTTTGCTACACTTCGTCTCGAACAACTTGTCTTTAGTCGTTGGGCTCAAGTTATGTATCATTTTGAGAAATCGTTGTATGAAAATCCCGAACAAGATTTGAATGCTTTGTGGCGAGACATAGTAGAAAAATATCAGATGATCAAACGTCCTGTAGGTAGAGATATGCCTGATTGGGCTACTAAGATTCATATTGCCTCTAGTCCTTGTTATTATCATAATTATTTATTGGGAGAACTACTTGCTTCACAACTCTATTCGTATATTATTGAGCAAGTATTGCATTCCAGTGAATATGTATTTCAAAGTTTCTATAATAAACCAGAAGTTGGCACCTACCTCAAGGAAAAAATCTTTGCTGCTGGGCGCATGTATCATCGGAATACTATGATAGAAAAAGCGACTGGAGAAAAGCTTACTGCCAAGTATTATGCTAAACAATTTGTACAGTAATATGTTATTTTACACCAAAACAAAATATCATGAGAAAATCCTACAAATTATTCCTCGCAGACAAGAGATTATTAAGATCAGCACTGATTTGATTTTTGCTATTGTGATGAAGTCTGGTCATGAATTTCTATGCAGGCAATTATGCTAATGAAAAATGAACAACTGCAGTTACTGATATTATTTTGAGCAATACGAGAGCTTATGATGTAGATATATTGTTTGCCATTGGTTTACCCTTATTTGCGCTCTTTACCTTGTTGCGATGTATCAGATATCCTGCACAAATACCTTATATTTTGAAGTCTGTCGCTGTCTTCGTCATCATCCGTTCTGTTTTTATTACGCTTACACATCTCTGACCGTTTCCTGACAGTATCGCGGTATATAATGCTGGTATTCTCGGAAAAATGAATTTCTGAGCTGACTTATTTTTTTCGGGGCATACCGGATTACCGTTTTTGTTTGCTTTGATCTTTTGGAATAATAAATGGATGAGATATCTCTTTATCTTCTCGGCAATATTTTTTGGTATGGTAGTATTATTAGGTCATCTGCACTACTCTATCGATGTCTTAGCAGCTTTTTTCATCACGTATACGATTAATCATATCAACGAAATTATACGAAAAAAAGATAAACGCTTTTTCCAAAATGCAGATTCGATCATCTACGCTAAGCATACATAATATTTCTAAAAAACTATTTTATCCTCTTATCTTTTCTCATGAAAAAGATTGTCCTCGTTGTGCTCTTGGTGATTATTGCTCTTGCTGGGTACCTCGTGATGCACAGGGCTCCGTCCGATGTCAAAGTACCCGCTGATTGGACAAACTATACAGACAATGGCATTCAGTTAAAATTTCCTAAAACGTTTGGAAAGACTGTATGGAGAGCAGTTACTCGACCACCCGTGATTGCAGAATTTGCTGCTGGAAAAGATACGGCGAATATTGGTTGTCCTTTGTTGAACAGTGGTATGCCTATATATAAAACTAATGGCACAGTGAATGGCATCAACTATACCCTATTTACAGGAAATGATATTGGAGCAGGAACATTATATACGAGTCTGTGTTATGTACTTTCTTCCAAGAAATCAGTGTATGTCATAGATTTTGAAATCAGCTCACATAGTGGTTGTCAAAATGGTAATTGTTGAGCATACTGTGGAACAAAAAATGAACAAGAATGTAAAGACTTTGATATGAATCGCGATGTAATCAAACCTATTGAAACCATTATTTCAACATTTAAAGTTCTTCCGTAAAGAGACAATTTCAAAAATCATTTGTAAACGTAAAAAATAAATCTATATAGACATTATCTTAGACTAAAAAAAACCACTGTTTTTATGCTACGCAAGTAAATGCTAGGTAATAACCTTTGTTTTGTTTAGTCTTTTTTTATTTTTTAAGAAAAATATATCATGAAATTGATTTTTGTGACGGGTGGTGTAATTTCTGGTTTGGGGAAATGAATCACTGCTGCCTCGATAGGCAAGTTGCTCAAAGCTTGTGGATACAAGATCGATATCATGAAAATGGATCCGTATTTACAAATAGATGCAGGTACCATGTCGCCGTTTGAACACGGAGAAACGTTTGTGACGACCGATGGATTTGAGACAGATTTGGATTTGGGACATTACGAAAGATTTATCGATCAATACATGACGAGCAAGAGTAGCGTGACCTCAGGTCAGATTTATTTGTCGGTAATAGAGAAAGAAAGAAGATGAGATTATTTAGGAAGAACTATTCAAGTCATTCCCCATATTACGAATGAAATTAAAGAAAGGATTATATCTTTTGCAGCACATAACGATGCGACAATTATTGAAATATGAGGCACGGTATGAGATATTGAATGACTGCATTTTATCGAAGCCGTAAGGCAATTGCGTCAAGAATTTGGCAAAGAAAACGTAATGATTGTGCATGTAGTGCCGATGATTGCTGTCACTACTTCAGGAGAAATGAAGTCCAAAGCAATTCAGCATTCCGTCATCAAACTTAGAGAATTATGATTACATCCAAGTATCATTGCCTGTAGGACGCCGCAAAAAATGGATCAAGAACTGAAAGATAAGTTATCTATGTTTACCGATGTCACTCCAGATCATATTATTGAAACGCTTGATCAAGCATCTATTTATCAGGTACCACTGGCCTTGCAGCAAGAGAAGATTCATCTGGTTATCCAACAAAGACTCCGATGAGAAGCGAGAGAACCGGATATGCGCACGTGGGAAACATTAGTAGAAAAAATAATGCATCCAACAAAGACTATTCATATCGCGTTGGCTGGAAAATATACCCATCTCGCAGATAGTTATATTAGCGTTATCGAGGCACTGAAACATGCAGGAGCCCACAATGATACTGAAGTAAAAGTGCATTTGCTGGATATGGAAGACTTTGAAGCTATTGGACGAGAGCGTAAACTTATTAATTTCATTGAAGAACATACCATCAGCTGATTTGTGGTGCCTGGCGGATGTGGTATGAGAGGAATTGAAGGGAAAATTAATATAGCTAATTTTTGTAGAATGAACAAGCTCCCCTACTTATGACTCTGTCTTGGTTTACAAATTGCTGTCGTATCTTTTGCCAGAAATGTTTGCTGACTTTCGAATGCGAACTCGACCGAATTCAACGAACAGACTCCAGATCCCGTGGTGGATATTATGGAAGATCAGAAACATATAGATAAGAAAGGTGGAACGATGCGTTTGTGATTGTATGAGGCGGTGCTGAAAAAATGAAGTAAAGTAGAGGCTTTGTACGGGCAAGATACTATCCAGGAAAGACATCGCCACAGATATGAAGTGAATCCTGCCTATCATGAAATCTTGAAAAAAAATGGAATGCTATTGAGCGGGATGTCGCCGAATGGAAAATTGGTAGAATATATAGAACTAGAAGATCATCCGTATTATGTAGCCACGCAATCGCATCCAGAGTTCAATTCTAGACTCGATAATCCACATCCCCTCTTTTTGTGATTGGTGAAGGCTTGCCTATAAAGCAGATCTATTTATACATTGACTTATGTATCTAAATATTTATAAAATAATTCAGTGTGTTTATTTTTCTTTTCTACCATGAACCATTCTGAATATTTACTTCAAGATCATGGATTTGACGATGTTCAATTTTTGCAAGAGAGTAATTATTTTACCGATGCCTGTTACAGACAAAATACTTATCTCGTATGTAAGAACGGTGAACGAAAAGCCGTACGATTATCCAACACTACTGCCGATGGGAAAAAACAGATATGTGATGTAATATCAGAAACTTTTACCACACCTGGAGAAGTAAAAAATGCTGTAGACAAACATATACAAACGCTTCGCAGAAACTTCAGTGAGAGACTTAAAATGGTAGATGAGGTACCTGACTGTTCAGAAAGATTTAGGATGTATTCGTAAATTCATATATACGTTTTATATTACAAAAAAGCCCTCCGCCGTGGCGGAAAGCTCTTTTTGTATATTGGAATGATAATGATTATTCAGCGTCCATTGCTTTGATTTTACCAGATCTTTCTTCGATAATTTTCTTAGCAACATTTTCCGGTACCTTTTCGTATGATGCGAAGTGCATAGATGACTGTGCTCTTCCCTGAGTATTTGATCTCAAATCAGTGGTATATCCGAACATTTCTGACAAGGGAACTTTAGCCTTAATAACTGCTGCGTTTCCTCTCTTGTCTTGTCCTTGGATCATTCCTCTTCTAGAAGACAAATCTCCCATGACATCTCCGACATAATCTTCTGGAGTCACAACTTCTACATCCATGATTGGTTCCAAGATACATGGACCAGCTTTCATGAAGGCATCTTTGAATGCTCTATAGGTAGCAATCTTGAAGGCAATTTCAGATGAATCCACATCATGGTAAGAACCATCATAAGGACATACTCTAACGTTGATAATTGGATATCCAGCCAAGACTCCTTGAGCTACTGTTTCCTTCGCTCCCTTGTCAATCGCTGGGATGAATTCCTTTGGAATCGTACCACCAGATACTTCATCTTTGAATTCATAATCCTTCTCCATATTTTTTTCAAGTCTCAATAATACATGTCCAAACTGTCCTCTACCTCCTGTCTGTCTTTTGAAGACTCCTTCACCTTCAGCGTTTTGTGTAATTGTTTCTCTGTAGGCTACTTGAGGTTTACCTGTTGTTACTTCTACTTTGTGTTCTCTCTTGAGTCTATCTACGATAATTTCAAGATGTAACTCTCCCATTCCTGCAATGATGGTTTGATTGCTATCTGGGTCAGAGTAATATTTGAATGATGGATCTTCGTAAGCAAGTTTGCTAAGTCCAATACCCATTCTTTCTTGATCTGCTTTGGATTTTGGCTCGATAGCGATATCGATAACTGGTTCTGGGAAGGTCATCTTTTCAAGGATGATAGGGTTTTTCATATCACATAAGGTGTGTCCTGTTCTTGTATCTTTCAATCCAAGGAAGGCACAGATGTGACCTGCGTGAATTTCAGCTATTTCTTCTCTCTTGTTGGCATGCATAAGCAAAAGTCTACCCACTCTTTCTTTTTGTCTTGTCAAAGGATTGAGTAAGGTATCTCCTGACTTAATAATACCTGAATAGACTCTCACGAACGTCAACGTACCCACGAATGGATCTGTTGCAATCTTGAATGCAATTGCTGATACTGGTTCGCTATCATTTGGTTTTCTTTCCAAAATTATATTCTCATCATCTGGATCCAATCCTTTCATTGATCCTCTATCCAATGGATTTGGTAAGTAATCGATAACTGCATCAAGCATTTGTTGAACTCCCTTGTTGCCAAGTGCAGAACCACAAAGTACTGGGTATAAGTTATTGTGAATTGTTCCGTGTCTGATAGCTCTCTTGATAATCTCGATAGAAATTTCTTCTCCTGCGAGAAATTTTTCAGCTAACTCATCATCAAAAAGTGATAACTTATCAAGCATTTCTTCCTTATACTTTTTTACTTTGTCCATCATATCTGCTGGTATTTCGTTTTCGTGCGTATCGATACCATGATCTCCAGAATAGGTATACATTTTCATCGTCAAAAGATCGATGATAGCTGTAAATTCATCAGCTTGTCCTACAGGTAATTGCAAAACTACTGCCTTATCTGTAATTCTAGATGCAATAGATTCTATAGACATATAGAAATCAGCACCTAATTTATCCATCTTGTTTGCGAAGATAATTCTAGGTACCCCATATTTATCAGCCTGTCTCCAAACCGTTTCTGTCTGAGGTTCTACACCTTGAGAACTATCAAGAAGCGCAACAGCTCCATCTAAGACTCTCAATGATCTTTCTACTTCGACAGTGAAATCCACGTGTCAAGGAGTGTCTATAATATTGATATGACAATCTTTCCAAAAACAAGTAGTAGCAGCAGAAGTAATAGTAATACCTCTTTCTTTTTCTTGTTCCATCCAGTCCATTTCGGCAGCACCTTCGTGTACTTCTCCGATCTTATGTTTTTTACCGGTATAGAATAAAACTCTTTCAGTTGTGGTAGTTTTCCCTGCATCGATGTGAGCCATAATTCCTATGTTTCTCACTTTCTCCAAGGGCTTTCGCTCGGCCATAATTGTAAAATTAAAAGGTTAAAATGGTAAATAGTAGTACTTTTTCGGGTATAAAAAAAAGTTCTTTCGAGTAACTTTATAGGGAATGGATGGCTGATTTCAAGGAGAATTTACAAATATTCGAATTATCAAACCTGCCACTCGTAAGTCATCCCGGTGTTATTGGCGAAGCCTGCAACCGGGATCTTAGTAAACACTTATTACACTTAAGATTCCGGCCGCAATCCGTGGCGCCGGAATGACAACAAGGCAGGTGGATTATCCAAGTGCAGACTTGATTACAATCGAATTATTTTTTAAGGGATGTTTGACGTTGTCGAGGAGTTTTTTCGTGTCTGGGAACTCACGTACTCCAGCAATCGTACGTAAGGTGAGTTCAGCTTTTTTATTCTTTTTGGGGGAAGAAATATTTATCTGATCTAATTGTCCGATAAACTGGATAATGTTGTCCAACTGTGTCCCAAGTTTGACCTGTTCTTCGGGGGACAATTTTATGTTGGCTAATTGCTGTAAGCGTAGAAATTCTTCATTGGTTAACATTAGATTAATTATATAATTAAATATATTACGAATTAAGAATGAATATGTTCATTGGTTGTAGGGGCGCTTAGTAAGCGCCTATAGGCGGATGATATCCGCCCCTACGTTCGATTGATTCTTAATTCGGGTTATTTCACTTTTAGCACAATTGTCCCTTCAATAGTTGGCTGTCCACTAAACACAGCTTCTGCTCTAATAGTATAATTGCCTGGTGTGGAATATATTTGTGTCGCTTGGATACAGTCTCTGCCTTGGCATTTCAATGTTTTGCCATTGCCGAAATCTCGATTGATATCTGTAGGCAATCCATTGAGTTGGAGAGAAAATGAAACTCTATCATTTACATTTGCTAGCTGAGCTGGATGAGAATCGATACGAATAACAAGCTCCTGATTTGTTCTCTTGACGATAATGTTGTTGTCTGGAGAGATATTTATTTTGCGGCCTTTTTTGGTTTGGATGGTAAGGACGGGATGATATTCTCCGTTGTCTGTGGTTGCGTCGTAGGTGTAGGTATGCGTGACGACAGATTCAGAAAGATTTTTTTTGATAACGCCATCTCCGAAATCCCAACTAAAGTATACAATCTCGTCAGCTGGATCATTGAGCGTAGTCGTAGATGCGTCGAATTTGACCGTAAATGGATCGATACCAACCGTGTCTGGTGTGACGATAAGTTTACCAACGATATCTACTCTATTGATACTCACAGGGATTACTTCTTCCGTCTTCGTACCGCGAGTTTTATCTTCTACCACGATGGTGATGGTGTGAGGATTACTGTCTTGTAGCGTAACTTCAAATAATTTATCATTTGTAGATAAGACACTTTTACCATCATATAATACTTTGGTCGTCGTTGTATTGGTAGCTGGAGTAATTTGATTGATTTTGAGTTGAATCACGGTAGGTATTTCTTTGACCATCAATGCTCATGAATCGAGTGATACATCAGTTGTTGCTAGCACTTTCTGGAAGTCTGGCGAACCAGGTGATTTGAAATTGAGATCGTAGAAAATTTGGAAATCTGTCGCTCCGACTTGGATATCATCACTTTCACATTGCCCTTGCTTGCCATCTGCTGTCATATAATTTGCTTGAATAGCGTAGGTTCCTTTACCTGGGAAATCATAATTGAAATCTGGCGAAGTAGATTTGATAGAATCAATAACTTTACCTTTGCTTTGTGTATCTAAAATATCAAATTGAAAATTACTAATATTTGTTGTATTGTCTAAAAAAGTAGTCTTGAAAGAATAACCAGCCTCAGTATTTTTTTGGATGGCAATTTCACAGACAGGAACATCTGACTGCTCTACTCTTAGAGGAAATGTGTAGATATAATTATTGAGTAATGGAAATCTGACCGTAACATTATACAATTTTGCTTCTTTGTATACGAAAGTTGTATTGGCTTGATTTTGTTTGTCAGCAGTTCCATCACCATTGAAATCTCGGATTATTTTGTAATCTGTAAGTTGTAAATCTTTGAATGCTTGACTAGCATCGAAGGTAACTTTGCTAGGAACTTTACCAACGCTCATTTCTGTCTTGGCATCGTTGAAGGCCAAATCTCCTTTGCTTGGCGTGATAGAAATTTTTGCATCCATGATTAATGATCCAGCGGGAATTTCTTTCTGTAATTTTTCGCTTGTGGCGATATTGGTATAATCGACAATAAGCTTGAGTGGAAATTCTCCCTTATCAAAATAAATACAAGATCCATCAAATTGTCGCGTTGTCAGATTGAGCGGAAGTGTTTGTCCATTGCCACAATCCAACGCCATACTTGGAATATTTACTTGTCCTAAGCCTGGCAATATTTGCGCATTAAAATAATTGGTATTGAGCGTGTAATACATATTTGCTGGCGCAATTAATTTGAGTGTCGTATCGCCACGCGTATATTTTACTCAGTCCTTGAGCTGGATGTATGGCATGATCAGTTTGTTGCTGTCAAGAATATTTTCTACAGAAATATTTCCTACGACCGTCAATATCTGTGCACCAAATGCGATACCAAAAATAAATAAGAAAAATCCACCAACCGCACTCAATCCGTATCAGGTTTTGGGTTTATTTTTGACGGTAACCAGTCTGTATAAGTTGGTAATCAAGATGCCGATACCGAGAAATGTTAGTAAGCCAAAAAATATTGCAGAAAAAGCTTGGAGTAATGTTTTGGTCGTAGCAGGATTGATACCAAGCGTTGTTAGTTGGCTAGGATTTTTGATGAGATTATAAAATATAATGGTTGCTCCTCCAACGATGATCATAAATAATGTTGCACATCCGATGAGAAATGTTTTCATAGATATTTTGGAAACTGGTTTCTGTGCTCATGCAGCGCTCGCGACAGGGCGAGGAATTACAGGTTGTGCAGCTGTAGTTGCTGGCGTCTGCTGAGTGTTTGGTGTAGCACCTGGCATTGGTGTGTTTGGGAAAAATGGATCGGCCATGAATGAATGATAAAGTGTTAAAGTGATGAAATGATAAAGTGTTGAAATATAGAACAATTTGTTGCTATTTGGAACCACCTGCCTGCCGGTAGGCAG